>JBDGYO010000177.1:0-5617 GCA_039584015.1 Gemmatimonadota bacterium
GCGATCTGGTGCAGGAGGTCTCCGGGAAGCTCGGTGAGAACCTGATCGTGCGGCGCTTCGTGCGCTACGAGCTCGGAGCGGAGTGATGGCGGAGCTCGCCTACCGGCGGGCGCTCCTCAAGCTCTCCGGTGAGGCTCTTGCTGGGGAACGGGACTACGGTCTCGACTTTGCCGTGCTCGACCGACTCACGGACGAGATCAAGACGGTGCATGGTCTCGGTGTCGACCTGGGTCTCGTCATCGGGGGCGGGAACATCATTCGTGGGGCAGTGGCCAGCAAGCAGGGCCTGGACCGGGTGTCGGCGGACTACATGGGTATGCTGGCGACGGTCATCAACGCCCTCGCGTTACAGGACGTGCTCGAGCGCAAGGAGGTCCAGACGCGAGTGCAGACGGCGATCCGGATGGAGGAGCTGGCCGAGCCGTACATCCGACGCCGCGCGCAGCGCCACATGGAAAAAGGGCGGATCGTGTTGTTTGCGGGCGGTACCGGGAACCCGTACTTCTCGACCGACACTGCCGCAGTACTCCGGGCGCTCGAGATCGAAGCCGACGTGTTGATCAAGGCGACGAGCGTGGACGGGGTGTACAGTGCCGATCCGAAACAGGATCCGTCCGCGGAATTCATACCGGAGATCAGCTATCGGGACGCGTTGGTGAAGGGCCTGAGAGTGATGGACGCGAACGCGTTCGGGCTCTGCCAGGAGAACGGGCTCCCGATCATCGTCATGAACGTCAACAACCGCGGTGCGGTCGCCCGGGTGCTTCAGGGCGAGCGCGTCGGGACTATCGTCCGATGAGCACGCCAGACAACCTGCCAGACATCAAGAAGCAGACGAAGCAGTTGATGCAGAAGGCGGTGGAGAATACCAAGCGGGAGCTGGCCACGATCCGCAGCGGGAAAGCCACCACCAGCCTGCTCGACACCGTGAAGGTGGACGCGTACGGTCAGCAGATGCCGCTCAACCAGGTCGGCACGGTCGCGGCCCCGGAGCCGCGGATGCTTACGGTCCAGCCGTGGGACAAGGCGCTGATCGGGGCCGTGGAGAAGGCCATCATGACGGCCGACCTGGGACTCAATCCGGCGAACGACGGGACCCTCATTCGGATCCCACTCCCGCCGCTCACCGAGGAGCGCCGCAAGGAGCTGGTGAAGATCGTTCATAAGCTAGCCGAGGAAGGCCGCGTCGCGGTACGGCACGCGCGCGAGGAGGCCCGTGCAAGGATCAAGAAGGTCGAGCACGTCTCGGACGACGACAAGCGCCGAGCGGAGGGGGAGATCCAGAAGCTGCACGACGACCACATTGCGCAGATCGAAACCCTCGTGACGGCCAAAGAAGAAGAGATCATGGAGGTCTGAGGCGGACCCCGGTCTGCCCTACGTCGTCGCGTCCTTCTGCGAGCCCGAACCCAGCCATGTCCCCCAACATGATCCGCCGCGTTGCGGTCGCCGCCGTCGGCATCCCGGCGGCACTCGGATTGGTGTACCTGGGCGGCTGGGTGCTGGCTGGCTTGCTGGCGCTGTTTGGTGTGGCCGGCGCGGCGGAGTTCTACCGTCTGGGCTCCCGGTCGGGAGTGCGGTCGCTGGTACAGCCGGGTTACCTGGGGGCGCTGGCATTTCCCCTGGGGGCCTTTGCGCTGACCCCGGCGGGGCCGGGGCTCGAGCCACGCTGGGCCCTGTTGGGCGTGGTAGGTTGGCTCATCGCGACGGTCGCAGTGGCTGTGGCCACCCGGCGCCCGGCCGATCGCCCGCTCGAGTCGGTGTCGCTGACCGTGTTTGCGGCCTGCTATGCCGGTGGGCTCCCTGCGTTTCTCCTCGCCATCCGTCACGCCGACGCGCTGCCCTCGGCCTGGGCCGCCACGTGGCTCGTGTTCCTCCCGCTGGTCGTCACCTGGGCGAGCGACTCCCTGGCCATGGGTGGTGGCTCCCTCATTGGGGGGCCGAAGCTGGCGCCGGTGGTGAGTCCCAACAAGACATGGGCGGGTGCCATCTCGGGCGCTGTCGGGGGGGCGGTGCTGGCGCCGCTGTACGGCCTTCTGGTGCTCGAGCAGTTCGGCATCTCGATCGCCTGGTGGCTGCTGGTCGTCTTCGGGTTGGTGATCTCCGTCGTGGGCCAGGTCGGAGACCTGGCCGAATCCCTGTTCAAGCGCCAGGTCGGGGTGAAGGACTCGGGGACCTTCTTCCCGGGGCACGGTGGGGTGCTGGACCGGTTCGACTCCCTGTACTGGGTGCTTCCCACGTCCGTTGCCCTGCTGGCCGCTTTCGGCATCCTATGACCACGGGTGTGGCGCTGCTGGGCTCGACCGGTTCCATCGGAACCAGTACCCTGCGCGTGCTGGAGCGCCACCGGGACCGGTTTCACGTCGTGGCGCTGACGGCACACGGTGCGGCGGAGCTGCTGTGTGAGCAGGCCGGGGCGACGGGGGCCCGCTACGTGGGGCTGGTCAACGGCAGCCGGGAGGACTGCGACCGGAGCGACACGCCGGTGGCGGCCGGACCGGAGTGCCTCGTCGAGGCGGCGACGCATCCCGACGCCGACATCGTGCTCAATGCGGTGGTCGGCGCGGCCGGGCTGGAGGCCACCCTGGCCGCGCTCGGGGCGGGGAAGCGAGTGGCGCTCGCCAACAAGGAGACCCTGGTCATGGCGGGCGAGCTGGTGCTGGCCGCCGCCGCGCAGGGAGGTGGCGAGATCGTCCCGGTGGACTCCGAGCACAGCGCGGTGCTGCAGTGCGTCGCGGGACACGCGCCGCCCGAGCTGCGTCGGCTGATCCTGACGGCATCGGGCGGGCCGTTTCGGGAGTGGGAGGCGGCACGCCTCGCGAACGCCACGGCCGAGGAGGCGCTGCAGCATCCGACGTGGGAGATGGGCCCGAAGATCACCGTGGACAGCGCCACGCTGGCGAACAAGGCGCTGGAAGTGATCGAGGCGCACCACCTGTTCGGCCTGGGGTATGACGCCATCGAAGTCGTGGCGCACCCGCAGTCCATCGTGCACGCGTTCACCGAGTTCGTGGACGGATCGGTATTGGCACAGGTCGGCTTTCCCACGATGGAGTTGCCGATTCTCTACGCGCTCACGCACCCGGACCGCGTGGCCGATGCCGGAGCGCAGTGGTTCGATCCGGTGGCGGCGGGTCCGTTGACATTCGAGCCGCTGCGTGAGCAGGACTTTCCCGCCTTCCGCGCGGGGGTCAGCGCCGGCCGGATGGGCGGTACGGCCCCGGCGGTGTACAATGCGGCGAATGAGATTGCGGTGCAGGGGTTCCTTGAGGGACGGATCTCGTTCGGAACCATCGGAGAGGTGATCGAGAGCGTGCTGGACAGTCACGACGTGCAACCGGCCACTGAGCTGGCCACCGTCCTCGCGGCCGATCAGTGGGCGCGCGAGCGTGGGGAGGTGCTGTGCTCCTCTCGCTAGCGGCGTTCGTCTTCGTTCTGGGTGTCCTCATCTTCGTGCACGAGCTGGGGCATTTCCTGGCGGCGAAGGCCGTCGGGATCGGGGTGCCCCGCTTCTCGATCGGGTTCGGTCCCTCCACGCCGTTGCGTTTCCGACGGGGCGAGACCGAGTACGTCGTGGCGTGGTTCCCGCTCGGCGGCTACGTGAAGATGGCCAGCAAGGAGGAGCAGGAGGCCATGGCCGGCATCGAGGGCGGCGAGCTGGAGGAGGACTACCCGCCGGAGAAGCTGTTCGAGAGCAAGTCGCTGCCGGCCCGCATCCTGGTCATCTCGGCCGGGGTAGCGATGAACATGGTGTTTGCCTGGATCGCCTACACCGTGCTCGCGGCAGCGCTGGGGCGGACGGAGGATCCCACCACCACGATCGGCTGGGTGGAGGTGGAGCGGTTGCCCCCCGCCGCGGCCGCGCTGGCCGACGTACCTCTGGGGAGCCAGGTCGTGCGGGTGAACGGCGACACCGTGGCTTCCTGGAACCAGATCCAGCGGCGCGTATTCGACCCGACGTCGGATCGGCTGCGGTTCGATTTCGCCGGGGATGTGGACCCGGTGATCCTCCCGATTCCCGGTACCGAGGCGCTGGCCCGTGCCGCAGTCGGGGTGGCGCTGGAGCCGGGGTGGGGGCCCAAGGTCGGCGGTGTGGCGCTGGGCTTCCCGGCCGCGGACGCAGGCATCGAGGCGGGCGACCAGATCCTGGCCGTAGATGGCGATACGGTCGAGGTGTTCCACGACATCCGGCGCCACGTGGAGCCTCGCGCCGGCGAAACCCTGCAGTTCACCATGCTGCGCGGCGACTCGGTGTTCGTGGCGCCGCTGGTGCCGCAGGAGGCGACCGAGACCGATCCCCTGACCGGGGACGCCGTGCAGGTGGTACGCGTCGGGATCGCTCCCTTCATTGTGCCGCTGCGCACGCGCTACGGTGTGGTGGGGTCCGTGGTTGAGGGATGGGATCGGACGTGGTCCAACGTCGAGCTCGTCCTGTTCACGCTCAAGGGCATCCTGCTGCGAGACATCTCCACCCGCGAGATCGGTGGTCCCATCCTCATCGGCCAGATGTCGGGGCAGTTCGCGCGCCGGGGACTTGCGTCGTTGATCACCTTCATGGCGCTGCTGTCGGTGAACCTGGCCGTGCTCAACCTACTGCCCATCCCGGTGCTGGACGGGGGGCACCTCGTCTTTCTGTTCATCGAGGGAGTGCGCGGTAGGCCGCTGAGCCTCAACGCTCGGCTGCGGCTTACACAGCTGGGGATGGTCGTGCTGATCGCGCTGATGGTCTACGTGTTCACCAACGACATCGTGCGGCTCGTCGCGGGGTAGCCGGCGGCGCGCACTACCTGCCTATCATCACCACCAGCAGCGCCACGAGCGCCACCACCGCCACGGCCGCCAGCGGCAGGACCCACTTGGGGATCCGCTTCTCGGTCAGCAGCGCCACGAGCTCGGCAGTAACGCGCGGCGCCATCCCGAAGGACTCCGTCTTGCGCTCGGTGTTGCTCAGCTGATCCAGCTCCTCGCGCAGGGACTGGGCCGAGGGGTACCGGTCATCGGGGTGTTTTGCCAGGCACTTGAGGATGACGCGCTCCAGGCGGGACGACAGGTTGCCTCCCTTCTTGTGGGGGGCGACAGGCTGCTCCTCCACGTGCATCCGCGCCAGCTCGAACCAGTCGCTCGAGCGGAACGGCACGGTCCCCGTGGCTGCCTTGTAGAGCGTCACCCCGAAGGCGTAGAGGTCGCTGCGCCCGTCCAGCTTGCGACCCTGTGCCTGCTCCGGGGAGATGTACTGGGGCGTGCCGATGGTCATGTTGACCCCGGTGGCCGAGACGTAACCCGAGACGGCGCGGGCGATCCCGAAATCCGCGATCACCGCGGTGCCATCAGCCCGCAGCAATACGTTGTGCGGCTTGATGTCGCGGTGGACGAAGCCGGCGTCGTGGGCGAACGCCAGACCGGCCGCCACGTCCGAGGCGATCCGGAGCAGCTGGTCCTCGGCCAACGTCTCCTCCCGTTCGAGTAGCGAGGCCAGCGAGTCGGGGTAGAGGTCCATCGCGAAGTAGGTGAACCCGTCGGCGTGGCCCACCTCGAGCATGCAGATGACGTTGGGGTGGCGCAGCTCGGAGGCCACCTCGGACTCGTTGCGGAACCGGTGCTCGAACTGCTGGTCCCC
>JBDGYO010000555.1:0-2070 GCA_039584015.1 Gemmatimonadota bacterium
GTTGCTTTCGGCACTGCACGGAGAGCGGTGCGGCGTCATTGCGGCTCGAGCTGAGCCCGCCACCCGACGCCGAGACGGTGACCCTCCGGTGTCACGAGGAATGCTTCGCGGCACTACGGAACCCGTCCGTGGACTTTGACGATCCCAAGGACCACGGCCGCATTCCCGCCACGGCACTGTGCGTCTTCTGCGGCGACTCGTTGCCGACCGTCGGTATCCACCCGTACGTTTTCGACGTCGGCAGCTTCTCACCGCCGCATCGGTTCTGGGCTCACGCGCCATGCCTGCTGGACCGTCTCGTTCCGGCTCTGGCGCAACGGCTCGATGTCACTGGGAGGGCGTCACCCGAGTGAGAGGGAACTGCATGACGAAACCGCTCGGCCAACGGCTGTTCCAGTTCCGCTCGACCGTGAGCGAGATGGCAGAGCGGCTTGCACATACGGATGGAGGCGGGTAGGGCTGGGCGGCTCGGGACCTGGATCACAACTGAATCACACTGGGGGTCGTCATGAGCCTTCTGGTCATTACCCTTCGCCTGCTCCACATCGTGCTGGGCGCATTCTGGGTCGGCACGCTCATCTTCTTCGCCCTGTTCCTCATCCCGTCGGTCCGAGACGCCGGCCCGGACGGCGCCAAGGTCATGGCGGCCCTGCAACGGCGCCGCTTCCTCGACGTGATGCCCGCCGTCGCCGTGGTCACCATGCTATCGGGGTTCTGGCTGTACTGGCGGATCTCTGGCGGCCTCAGCTCGACCTTTGTTACCTCGCCCAGTGGTCTCGCCCTGGGCATCGGTGGCGTGCTCGCGATCGTTGCCTTCTTGATCGGTGTCGGCATCATGCGACCGGCGGCGCTCAGAGCAGGTGCCCTCGCCCAGCAGGCCGCAGCATTGCCGGAGGGATCGGAGCGTTCCGCCCAGCTCGCCATTGTACAGCAACTGCGCGGCCGCAGTGTGACCGCGGGCCGAGGAGTAGCGGTGTTGTTGGCGCTGGCAACGGCACTGATGGCGGTGGCGCGCTACCTCTAGCCCCATGATGCTCGCCTACCTTCGCTGGCTCGTCCTTGTTCTCTCGGCGTGTCAGACCGCCGGCGTTCAGGTCGGCGAGGTGGACTTCGCTCGAGCATCCTTCAGTGTCGGCGACGGTGCGACGGCCGCCGCCGCTGGTGATCTCGACGGGGACGGACATCAGGATCTGGTCGTCGCCAACCAGAGAAGCCACGACCTCACCATTCTCCTCGGCGATGGCACCGGAGGCCTGGACGACACCGGCTCAGTGCAGGGCGGAGAGAACCCCGGCGACGTCACACTTTCAGATCTGAACGAGGACGGGCACCTCGACATCGTGGTACCGAACCACGACACCGATTACCTCACCATCCTGCTTGCGGAACGGGAAGCTTCCAAGCGGCACCGAACTCGCCACTGTCCGTCGCAGTAACCCCGCATCCCCACGCCGTTCAAGCCGTCGACATCAATGCGGACGGTCATGTGGACCTCGTGGTCGATGACCGAGGAGGAGAGGGGCTACTGATTCTTCCGGGTCTGGGGAACGGACACTTCGTGAGCCCGGGGCATCGATTACGAATGGGCGGCGATCCCTACCGCGGCATGGCCATTGCCGATATCGACCAGGACGGGCGGCTCGACCTGGCGACGCCCAACCCTGACCATGTAGGGATTGCGTTCGGCACCGACGCGGAGCGATTCGAGTTTGGCCGATCATCCCGGATCACGACCAGAGCTCCTTTCGCCGTCGCGCTCGGCGACCTGAGTGGTGATGGCGTCGTCGACCTCGTCATCGCCTCGGAGACCGCCAACGTTGTGCGCGTCCTCCTCGGCGATGGAACTGGAGCGTTCGCCGAGGCGGCGCAGTCTCCGTTGGACATGCCTACGGGAGCCAAGAAGATCATCCTCGGCGATTTCAACGGGGACGGAGTACGAGACGCCGCCATCCCCAACTACATGTCCCGAGACGTCCTGCTCCTCTTGGGTGGACCGAGCTGGCCCGTTTGCTTTGGGTCCGTCGCGGTGCACATTCCCGGGCGACAGTCCCTCGAGGCCTATGGAGAGAC
>JBDGYO010000178.1:0-11323 GCA_039584015.1 Gemmatimonadota bacterium
GCCGATTTGGCCGGCTGGGCGCCAGTCGACGGAGACCTCAAGCGCAGCCTACGCACGTAGAAGCGGATCTGGATCGAGGCTCGGACCGGGGTTCGATTCCCCGCGCCTCCATCATCGAAGCGGCCCCGGCGCCACGGCGTCGGGGCCGCTTTCTGCCATGTGGACGGGGTGTGCGTAAGTAGGTTCAAGGGTTCTGGTCCCTTAATATGAGATCATGTAACACGGGTTATTACAACGCTATACGTGGATGTCCTCAAGTATGTTGTGAGTGCGAGGCCGCCTCGGGAGCTGTGTGGCTAGTCATGTGGATAACTCGGCAGGCAGCCTGAAGTACGGCCCCATCCGAGAGCTGGGCGAGCAAGGATCGACCGGCCCCGCTCCGGCCGAGAGTTCGGGCGGGCAAAGTGCGAGGGTGGGGCGGTGCGGTCATTCCGGCAGCCGGAGCCCGGCGGCCCTTGGGCGGCTACTCGAGCGCAGCCTGGGCCGCGGCCAGCCTCGCAATCGGTACCCGGAAAGGGGAGCAGGAGACGTAGTTGAGGTCCTGGCGGTGGCAGAACACCACCGAGCGGGGGTCGCCCCCGTGCTCGCCACAAATGCCGATCTTGAGCCTGGGACTGGTGCGGCGCCCCAGATCCACCGCCATCTGGACCATCCGGCCCACCCCCGACTGGTCCAGGGTCTGGAACGGATCGTCGGGCAGAATGCCGCGCTCCGCATAGAGTGGGAGAAACCGCCCCGCGTCATCCCGGGAGATCCCCAGCGTGGTCTGAGTCAGGTCGTTGGTGCCGAAGGAGAAGAACTCGGCCACCTGGGCCACCTCGTTGGCAGTGACACAAGCCCGCGGGATCTCGATCATGGTGCCCACCAGGTACTCCACGCGCCGGCCGCGCTCCTGGAACACGGCCTCCGCCGTGTCACGTACCAAGCGGGCCTGGTGCCGCAGCTCCTCCACGTGTCCCACCAGCGGCACCATCACCTCCGGATGTACCTCGACCCCGGCCTCGTCCACCTCGCACGCCGCCTCGAGGATCGCCCGCGCCTGCATCTCCGTGATCTCGGGATAGGCGATCCCCAGCCGACAGCCGCGGTGCCCCAGCATCGGGTTGGTCTCGGCCAGGCCTTCCACGGTGCGCTGGAGCCGCTCGACGGATACGCCTGTGCTGGCCGCCAGCTCGACGATCTCCGCCTCGTCCCGTGGCAGAAACTCGTGCAGCGGGGGATCGAGCAGCCGGATAGTGACGGGAAAGCCGTCCATGGCCCGGAAGATCCCCGCGAAATCCTCCCGCTGCATGGGCAGGAGCTTGGCCAGGGCCTTGCGGCGGCCATCCTCGCTACTGGCGAGGATCATCTCCCTCATGGCCCGAATGCGGTCGCCCTCGAAGAACATGTGCTCGGTACGGCACAGCCCGATGCCCTCGGCCCCGAACTCCCGCGCCCGGGACGCGTCGCTTGGGGTGTCGGCGTTGGTGCGCACCCGCAGCCGGCGGAACCCGTCGGCCCAGGTCATGACCTTGATGAAATCGTCCCCTGGGGTGGGCTCTACCAGGGGGGTTTCGCCCACGATGACCCGGCCGGTGCTCCCGTCGAGCGTGAGCCAGTCGCCCTCCTCGACCGTCACCCCGTTCACCTGGAAGCGGCTGGCGACCTCGTCGACCTCCACCTCCTTGGCCCCGGCCACGCAGCACTTGCCCATGCCGCGGGCCACTACGGCGGCGTGGCTCGTCATCCCGCCCCGCGACGTGAGAATGCCCTGGGCGGCAGCCATACCGTGGAAGTCGTCCGGGCTAGTCTCGCGCCGCACCAGGATCACCGCCTGGCCGCCCTCGGCCTGACTGGCCGCGCGGTCAGCATCGAATACCGCCCGCCCCACGGCGGCTCCGGGGGAGGCTGGAAGTCCGGTCGCGATCACTTCGAGCTCGGCGTCGGGGTCCACGGTGGGGTGCAGCAACTGGTCCAGCTGGGCCGGATCCACCCGCAGTACGGCGGTCCGCTGGTCGATCAGACCTTCGTCTACCATGTCCACGGCCACCCGGACCGCGGCGCTGGCGGTGCGCTTCCCGGTGCGGGTCTGCAGGATGTAGAGCTTGCGCCGCTCCACCGTGAACTCGAGGTCCTGCACATCCGTGTAGTGGCCCTCGAGCGTCTGGCAGAAGCGCTCGAACTCGTCGGCCACCTCCGGCAGCCAATCCCGCATCTTGGCGATGGGCTCGGGATCGCGGATCCCGGCCACCACGTCCTCGCCCTGGGCGTTGATCAGGAACTCGCCGAAGACCTGCCGCTCTCCCGTGGAGGGGTTGCGGGTGAACGCCACGCCCGTGCCCGAATCCTCGCTCACGTTGCCGAACACCATCGCCTGGACGTTCACGGCCGTGCCCAAGTCGTCGGCAATGTGGTGCACCCTGCGGTAGTCTACGGCGCGGCGGCCGTTCCAGGAGCGGAACACCGCCTCGATCGCGCCCCACAGCTGCTCCCACGGGTCGTCGGGGAAGTCGCGGCCGGCCTCCTGCCGCACGATGCCCTTGAAGGTGGTGACCAGGGCTTCGAGATCTTCGGCTGCCAGGTCGATGTCCCGCTCCACGCCCCGTTCTCGCTTCACGGCTTCGAGGGCGTGCTCGAAGGGATCCCCTGTCTCGCCGGAGATACCGTATACCACGCTGCCATACATCTGCACCAGGCGGCGGTAGGAATCGAAGGCGAAGCGGGGATTGCCGGATTCCTGCGCGAGCGCCCGGGCAGTGCGGTCGTTGAGCCCGAGGTTGAGAATCGTCTCCATCATGCCGGGCATCGAGATCTTCCCGCCTGAGCGGACGGAGACCAGCAGAGGTTCCGAGTCGGCGCCGAACCGCCTTCCCATGGCGGCTTCCACCCGCTGCATGGCAGCCTCGACCTCGCCCTTGAGCGTAGGCGGGAACTCCCCCTGCTCGAGGTAGGCCATGCAGAGCTGCGTCGAGATGGTGAAGCCGGGGGGAACGGGGACGCCGAGGTTCGTCATCTCAGCGAGGTTGGCGCCCTTGCCGCCGAGGAGGTCCTTCATGCCGGCGTGCCCGTCGGCCTTCCCGTTTCCAAACGAGTAGACGTCCGCCATGGTGCTGCCCCTTCACCTGAGCTGTCCGCCCCGTAACATGGCGGTCGGGCGTGAAGTTGCTATGAAGTTTCAGTCAATCAGAGCGGTGACGTGCTCGCCGGACGTGGATCGGCTCTCCCGCTTGGCGCCCGGTATCTGGGTCGGGTAATCCCCCGAGAAACAGGCGTGGCAGAAGCGTGAGGTGCTGCCGGCCGCCGTGAGCATGCCCTCGAGTGACAGATACCCGAGGGTGTCCACTCCGAGGTGCTGGCGGATCTGCTCCACCGAGTGCGTCGCAGCGATCAGCTCCTCGCGCCTCGGGGTATCGATGCCGTAGAGGCAGGAGCCGGTGATGGGATGAGACGCGATCCGCATGTGCACCTCGCTGGCCCCGGCCTGGCGGATCATCTGCATCAGGGCGCGGGACGTGGTGCCCCGCACGATCGAATCGTCCACCACGACCACGCGCTTACCCGCGATGACGTCCTTCACCGGGTTGAACTTGATGCGCACCTTGGCGGTGCGGCTCGTCTGCCCGGGGTTGATGAAGGTGCGGCCCACGTAATGGTTGCGGATGAGTCCGTGCTCGAGGTCGATCTCGCTCTCCTCAGAGTACCCCAGCGCCATAGCGTTCGAGGAATCAGGTACCGAGAAGACGCAGTCGGCGTCCGGGGCAGGGTGCTCCCGGGCCAGCTGCCGCCCCAACTCACGGCGTACGCGGTCCACCGACTCCCCGAAGACGACGCTATCGGGCCGGGAGAAGTAGATCAGCTCGAACACGCAGCGGCGGTGCGGCTTGGCCTTGAGCGGCGGCAGGTCCACCACCTTGCCGTTCTCGATCTTGAGCCATTCGCCCGGCTCGAGTTCGCGCACCGGCACGGCCCCCACGATGTCGAGCGCACAGGTCTCAGAGGCCAGCACCCAGCCGTCGCCGAGCCGGCCCAGCACGAGTGGGCGGAACCCCCTGGGGTCCACGATCGCATAGACGGTGGTGCCCACGCTGAGCAGGAGGGTGTAGGCCCCCTCCACCCGCTCCAGCGCGTCGATGATCTGGTCTTCGGGCTCGCGCGCGTCGGACCGGGCGATGAGATGGATCAGCACCTCTGAGTCCGACGAGGACTGGAAGATCGAGCCCTTGCGCACCAGATCGTCACGCAGCGCCTGGGCGTTGGTCAGGTTGCCGTTGTGCGCCAGGGTGAGTGCCCCGTGGTGATAGTTCACGACTGCGGGTTGGGCGTTGGCGAGTACCGAACTCCCCGTAGTGGAGTACCGCGTGTGGCCGATCGCGGTGGACCCGGGCAATTGGCCGAGCACCTCGGGTGGGAAGATCTCCGACACGAGCCCCATGTCGCGCCGTACGCTGGCGTGGCCGTCCGCGTCGATGCTCACGATGCCGGCCGATTCCTGCCCGCGGTGTTGTAGGGCATAGAGCCCGAGATAGGTGAGCTCCGCAGCCTGCTCGACGCCGATTACGCCAAAGATTCCACACATGGGTCGCTCGCGGGGAACGCGTCGGCGTAGCGGAGGGTTCCGCGGGGAGGGACGAGGATCCGGTTCATGGGGCGCCGTCGGCTCAGCTGCCCACGCCGCGCATGATCGACTTGAAGATGTTGATGACCCCAGCGTCCTCCCGTGCCAGGAGCTCCTCGGTCTCGCCTGCATCCAGCCACATGCCGTCACAGTCTGGGCAGCGGTCGACCTGGATGCCGTGGTACTCCTCCGTGCGCAGGTCGGCGCCGCACTTGGGGCACTTCATGTAGTGCGTGCGCCGTTCCGCCTCCTGAGCCTCGCCGTGCGCGCGCTCCTTGCGGGCTTTGATCAGCTCGGCCGACTGCTTGGCGAAGTACTCGTCTTCGTTACGACTCGGCTTGTCCGGCATCAGTTCGCTCCCGGAACCTCCACTCCCGGTGTGGGAGGGGTGAACTGCGCTTCACGATCGGGCGGGGACGAGGACATCCCGGCGTAGGTGTGCCCGGGCCCGCGCACGATGGCGTCTACCACCTGGTCGTTCTCGAGGAAGACGACATCATAGGTGCCGCACGAGACCTCGCAACCATTGCGGAAGTAGAGGTACGTCCGGTTGCCAGCGGTACGCTCGGCCACCGGCTCGCCCCACACGGTGACGACGTCCATGCGCGTCATGCCGGGCTGGACGGTGCCGGTATCCGTGGGGAACCATGGCTCGTCCATCAGTGAACTGACGGGCCGCTGCCGCACCCGTGCAGGCTCCGGCTCGGGGGTCACGGGCTGCAGCTCCATCGGCTCGGCCGCCGCCAGCCCCGTGGTGTCGAGCGCGGTCTCGCCCGCCACGGCCGCGGTGTCGGCAGCCGTCGTGTCGGCGTCACCTTTGCTCAAGAACGGCAGGGACACCCGGTCACAGCCTACGGTGGCCACGCAGAGCGCGGCTGTGGCTGCCAGTATGGGCCATTTCATTGCGTCCCTCCTCCGAAGACCTCGGCGTGATGCATCTACCAAGATAGTGGTTTTTGTGGCGCCGTCACACCCGTCACACACCCCGCCGCCGCCGCCGTCGCCTGCCCGGATCGGTGTCGTGCACGATCTGGGGATACTCTCCCTCTGCATCGTCGTCCTCCTCGGCCGCGACGGCCTCCTCGCCCCGCTCCACGAACCCGCTCACGGCCGCCCGCACGATGCCGTAGGTCAGATAGGTGATGCCGAACGGGAAGAAGAAGATGTCCCGGCTCCAGATGGCGAACCCGATCACCGTGAGGTGGATCGCGAGCCCCAGCCGCCCCCGCCACGAGCGCATGCCAATCCGGGGCAGGCGCGCGTACTGGATGTTGCTCACCATGCCGAGCGACAGCGCGATCACCAGGAAGATGAGGATCTGAGTCCAGGGGAGGTTGACTAGCTGCGTCTGGTAGAAGGCCGTCTGCGTGAACGGGTAGTAGGTGGCCAGCGTCATCCCGGCCGCGGGGGAGGGCAGGCCCGTGAAGGTCATCTTGTGACCATCGGCCGTCTGGACGTTGAAGCGGGCCAGCCGCAGCGCCATACACACCACGAGCGCGTAGAGGAACACCCAGGCGTACTGACCCAACGACGCGAAGTGCAGGAAGTAGAGGAGCAGGGCGGGCGCCACGCCGAAGCTCACCAGGTCCACCAGCGAGTCGAGCTCGGCGCCGAAGCGGGAGCCGGTCTTGCTCATGCGCGCCAGCTGCCCATCCAGCATGTCCAACACGCCGGCGATCACGATCCACCAGCTGGCCAGGTAGAACTGGCCCTGCGAGGCGAGCACGATCGCCCAGATGCCGTGGCTCGCCGCACGCGGCGGCGGCGCCGTTGTGCTCGCGTCATGTCGACCACTCCGCGATGACGGTCACGCCTGCCTTGGTCCGATCACCTTCCCGCACCCGAACGCTGGCGGTTCGGGGGAGGAACGTGTCCACCCGCGAGCCGAACCGGATGAGTCCCAAGCGCTCGCCCTGACGCACAGAGTCGCCCACCTGTGGGTCGGTCACGATGCGCCGCGCGACCAGCCCCGCGATCTGACGCACCAGCACGGGGCCACGGTGGCTGCGGATGCCGAGTGACATCTGCTCATTGTGCTCACTTGCCTTGTCGAGCGTCGCGTTCACGAACCTGCCGGGTCGATACTCCCGGTGGCCCACGGTGCCGTCTACGGGATGCCGGTTCACATGCACGTTGAACACGTTCATGAACACCGATACGCGGGTGGCATCCCCCTGGACGAACTCATCCTCCCGCAGATCCACTACCGATACGACCTTGCCGTCGGCAGGGGCCAGGATCAACTCCCCTCCCCGGGGCCCGCCACGATCGGGGTCGCGGAAGAACCAGGGGACCCAGAGGGCCACCGGCAGCCAGCCGACGGCTGCGGCCCACCACCACCCGCCCAGCAAGATGCCCACGGTGGCCAGGATGGCGAGGGCCACTACGCCAGCCACAACGAACGGTCGGCCCTCGTGGGCAATCCTCACAGGTCGGCTGGCAGTGTCTCGCCGGCGATCCGAAGGTAGGCATCCTGGTAACGGGTGCTTGTGGCCTGGATCACTTCCGCGGGAAGGGGGGGCGCCGGCGGATTTCCGTCCCAATCCCCGCGCTCCCGGTACCCGTCGAGGAAGTCTCTCAGCGGCTGCTTGTCGAAGGAGGGTTGGCCGCGACCGGGCTGATAGCGGTCCACCGGCCAGAACCGCGAGGAGTCGGGGGTGAGGACCTCGTCGATGAGCAGCAATTCGCCCTGGGCCGTGTGACCGAACTCGAACTTGGTGTCGGCGATGATGATCCCGCGCCCAATGCTCTCGGCTGCCGCCCTGGTGTACAGCGCAATCGAGAGATCCCGCAGCCGCTCGGCGACCTCGGGCCCGAGCGCCTCGCGCATGCGTCCGAACGTGATGTTCTCGTCGTGTCCCGTCTCGGCCTTGGTCGCAGGCGAGAAGATGGCAGGCTCCAGCTTCTGGCTCTCCACCAACCCATCGGGCAGGGTCTCGCCGGCCAGCGTGCCCTCCTGCCGATACTCCTTCCATGCCGAGCCAGAGAGATACCCGCGGACCACGCACTCGAACGGCACGGGGACGGTGCGCCGCGCCAGCATGGAGCGGCCCGCCACGACGTCCCGATGCTCGGACAGCGCCGGCACGCGCTCCACGATCTCGTCGACCTCGGCCGTGAGGTAGTGGCTCGGCGTCACGTCTGCGAGCCGCTGGAACCAGTAGGCACTCATCTGCGTGAGCACCGCCCCTTTGCGGGGAATCGGCTCGGCCATCACCACGTCGAACGCACTCACGCGGTCGCTGGTGACCAGCAGCAGCGTGTCGTCATCGATGGTATACACCTCGCGCACCTTACCGCGGCGCAGCAAGGGGAGGGGCAGGGTGCTCTCGGTCAGGGGAGTCGCGCTCATACGCTCACGGTGGCTTCGTCAGGGACGTCGTAGGGTGAAAGGGCGGCCAGCAGTTCGTCCACCGGCCCCTCCAGGAATTCACTCACTTGCTCGGGCGCGCGGCCGATGTAACGTGCCGGCTCGAGCTGCCGGCGCAACGCATCGGCTCCGACCTTTCCGAAGGCCGCGTCCGCGGCGAGGCGCTCGAGCAGATCGTTGGGCTGCCCGTCGGCAAGGGCGGCGCTCGCCTCGAGACTGTGTCGTCGCATCACCTCGTGCAGCGCCTGTCGGTCGCCCCCTGCCTCGACGCCGAGCATGAGCCAGCGCTCCACCGCCATGAACGGCATCGCGTCGGCCACGTGCCGCCGCACCACCGCTTCGTTGACTTCGAGGCCCGCGCTCACGTTGGTGCAGAGGACCAGCACGGCGTCGGTCGACAGAAAGGCCTCCGGCATGGCGAGGCGCCGGATGGCGCTGTCGCGTGTAGTGCGCCGTCTCCTGCTGGGCCAACACGTAACGCGCCAGGGCACAGATGCGCTCGGCCCGCATCGGGTTGCGCTTGTGGGGCATCGCGCTCGAGCCAATCTGCTCCTGCTCGAAGGGCTCCATCACCTCGCGCTCGTGCTGCAGCAGGCGGAGATCGGTGCCGAACTTCGCGGCCGATTGCCCGACACCTCCCAGCACGTCCAGCACGCGGCTGTCGATCTTGCGGGTATAGGTCTGCCCGCTCACGGGGATGGTCATGGCGAACCCGAAGGCCTCGGCCAGCCGCCGGTCCAGCTCGCGCACCTTGTCATGGTCGCCGCCGAACAGCTCGAGATAAGTCGCCTGGGTGCCGGCCGTGCCCTTACAGCCGCGGAACGGCAGGTCGTCCACCAGGTCACGCAACGCTTCGGCATCCAGCAGGAAGTCCTGCAGCCAGAGCGTGGCGCGCTTGCCGACGGTCGTGAGCTGGGCGGGCTGAAAGTGCGTGTAGGCGATCGTCGGTACAGTGGCGTGCCGTTCGGCAAATCCCCTGAGGGCGCGCATCACTGCCACGAGGCGCCCCACCAGCAGGCGGAGGGCGTCACGCATCACCACCAGGTCGGCGTTGTCTGTCACATACGCGCTGGTGGCGCCCAGGTGTAGGAACGGTTTGGCCGCCGGAGCCTGGTCCCCGAACTGGTGGACGTGGGCCATCACGTCGTGGCGGAACCGCTGCTCGTAGCGCCGCACCGCGTCCAGGTCGACGTCGTTCAGGTGGGCGCGCATCTCAGCGAGCGCGGTATCGGGAATGTCGAGGCCGAGGCGCTGCTGCTCCTCGGCCAAGGCGAGCCACAAGCGGCGCCAGATGCCGGCCCGCTGCTCGGCACTCCACAGGCGTTGCATCACGGGCGACGCGTAGCGTGACCCGAGTGGCGATTGGTAGCGTGGTTGATCAGTCATCGCACGTAGAAGTCGGTGTAGCCGTGCGAACCGCCGCGCTCGAAATAGATGCGCACGGCGCCTCGCCGGGAGACGTCGCGAATGATGTCCGGCACGTCCTCGGCGCTCGTGACGCGCTGCCGGTTGATCTGATAGATCACGTCGCCGGATCGGAGCCCCGTGCTGCGCTGGGCGGCCGCCCCGATGTCGAAGATGAGGGCCCCCTGTTCGGTCTCGAGGTCACGCTCCTGCCGGACGGCGGGCGTCACGGTCACGAGGCGCATCTCCCCAAGAACCTCGACCTTGTCGGCCACCGCGGTGGGGAGATCCGCGACCGCCACCGTTGCGCTGCGCTCCGCACCGTTGCGCCGATAAGTGAGCTCCAGCACCTGACTGGGCGCCACGTCCAGCTTCACCGACTCCCAGTCGAGGAAGGTGCGCATGGTCCGGCCGGCGGCCGTCAGGAGCACGTCACCCTCATATAGCCCCGCGTCCTCCGCCGGACTGTCGGGCGCCACGGCCGTGACCGGCAGACCGCCTGTGCGTTTCCAGTCGCGCAGCCGGTCGCGTCCCGGCACGCTCAGTCCCACCCAGGATCGACGCACGGAGCCGTACTGCTGCAGCTCGTCGGCGATGCGCAGCGCGCGCTCAATCGGGATGGCAAACCCGATGCCCACCGAGCCGCCGCTCTCGGAGAAGATCGAGCTGTTGACCCCCACTACCTCGCCGATGGCATTCACCAGGGGGCCGCCGCTGTTTCCCGGGTTGATCGCGGCGTCGGTCTGGATCATCCCGACGTAGATGCTCCGGTCGTTGCCCGACGGCAGCAGGTTCCGACCCACCGCGCTCACCACCCCCGCGGTGACCGACGGCTCGGTGTTACCCAGCAGGTACCCGTAGGGATTCCCAATGGCTACGACCCACTCTCCGATCATGAGAGTCTCGCTGGAACCGATGACCACGCAGGACGCCGCCGTCGAGTCGATCTGCAACACCGCGATGTCGGTGAGGGGATCTTCGCCCAGGAGTGTGGCCTCGTAGTCCACCCCCTCACGCGTGGTCACCACGATCTCCTGCGCCCCGGCCGTCACGTGCTGGTTGGTGATCACCAGGCCGTTGGTGGAGATGATGAATCCCGAGCCCAGGCCCTGGACCTCACGCTCGGAGCCCGGCGGCGTGAAGAGGAAGTCCCACGCCGTGCGGGTGCGCTGTCGCACGCGGCGTACCACGTTCACGCTCACGACGGACGGTGCCACGAGCTGCGCCGCGACGGCGATCGCCGAGTAGCGCGACCGGGAAATGCTGTCCGACAGCATCGCGCGCTCCTGCAGTGCCGGCGCGCTGCGGGGCCGGGCGGCCGTGTCCGGGGTTTGCGCCGATGCCTGGCCCTGGGGCGTGGGGTCGCCGCAGGCCACCAGGATAGCGAAGAACAGCGCGGACCCGGTTCTCAAACGTTGACCTTCGCGCGCGCGACGAGCTTGCTCCAGTCGTTCAGGAACTGGTCCAGCCCTCGATCGGTGAGCGGGTGCAGCAGCATCTTCTTGAGCACCGCGGTGGGCATGGTGGCGACGTCGGCGCCCACCAGCGCGGCCTCGGCGACGTGGCGCGGGTGCCGGATCGAGGCGGCGAGGATCTCGGTCTCCATCCCGTAGTTGTCGTAGATCTGGCGCGTCTCGCGCACGATCTCCATTGCGTCGTGGCCGATGTCGTCCAACCGGCCGAGGAAGGGCGAGACGTAGGTGGCACCGGCCTTGGCCGCGAGCAGGCACTGCACGGAACTGAACGCCAAGGTCACGTTCACCTTCACACCGTCGGCGACCAGCTTCCGCGTAGCGACCATGCCGTCCTCCAACATCGGGATCTTCACCACGATGTTGTCAGCCAGCTTGGCCAGCTCGCGCCCCTCGGTGTACATCCCGTCGGGATCTACCGCGACCACCTCGGCACTCACGGGGCCGTCCACCAGCGAGCAGATCTCCTGCAGGACGTTCTGA
>JBDGYO010000179.1:0-5534 GCA_039584015.1 Gemmatimonadota bacterium
GTGCACCACTGTCGTGCTTAACCCGCCGTCGCGGTCCGCCCGCTCGTCCGTGCATGGGATGGGGTGGAAGCGCGTCGCGCAGTCACTTGCCGAGTCGGTCTCCCCGACCGACGTCGAGGAGATCTGGCTGTTCTCGCCCGTGAGAGGCGAGGGACGGGAATGGGGCACCGCCGTGATCTCCTGTCGCGCGGATGACGATCGGCGACGTATCTTCACCGCGAGCTACGTGCTGGTCGTGCGGGGGAGGGAACGCGGGCAGGGCAGGGTCTCGGTGGAAGAGGTCGGGCAGAGCCCCGAGACCGTGCTGCACGAGGTCATCGCCGGCGTCCAGGAGCGGGCGGGTGAGAGCGAGCCGCCGATCCAGGTTGCGCCTCAGGAGTGGTACCCGCCTGAGGCGGCGACGCCCCCGCCCGAGGAGGGATCCTCTCACGGGGAGGACACGGGACCGTGATCGACTCACGCATGTTTGTGCCCACCAAGGCCTTTCTCACCAAGGGCGTGGGCCGACACAGGGAGAAGCTCACCAGCTTCGAGGAGGCGCTCCGCGAGGCGCACATTGCGCAGTACAACCTCGTGCGGGTGAGCTCCATCTGGCCGCCCCACTGCGAGCTCATCTCGCGGGAGAACGGCGTGAGGGACCTGATCCCCGGGCAGGTGGTGTTCGCGGTGGTTGCCGAGGCGTCCACCAACGAGCCGTCGCGTCTGGCCACGGCCGCCATCGGCCTGGCCATCCCGGCCGATCCCACCCATCACGGCTACATCTCGGAGCACCACGCCTTCGGGCAGCGTAAGGAGCCGGCCGGCGACTACGCCGAAGATCTGGCGGCGAGCATGCTGGCGACGGTGCTGGGCGTGCCGTTCGACCCCGACGTGGCCTGGGACGAGCGCAAAGAGCAGTGGCGCGTCTCCGGTGAGATCGTCGATTCGATGAACATGAGTTGCAGCGCGGAGGCGCAGGACGACGGGCGGTGGGCGACCGTTGTGAGCGCCGTGGTGTTCTGCGGGTGAACGAGTTCCGTGACCGCGGCGCGCCGGCGGACCTGCCGGCGGCGCTGGCGGACCTGCCCTGGGCCCCGGGGGGATCGTTCCTCGGCATGCCCGACGAGGGGCTCAGCTTCGAGGAGTGCCCCGTCGTGCTGCTCCCGGTTCCCTATGAGGCCACGGTCTCCTTCATGGGGGGGACGCGCTTCGGGCCGCGCCAACTGCTGCACGCCTCGCGCTTCCTCGAGACCTACGATCACGAGCTGGACGTCGAGCCGTACACGGTGGGGATCTGCACCCTGCCGGAGCTGGTGCTGCCGGGTACCGGACCGGAAGAGGCCCTCAAGGAGCTGCGCCGGGCCATGGATGCGCTGCTCGAAGCGGGCAAGTTCGTGATCATGGTTGGCGGGGAGCACAGCCTCTCGAGCCCGCCCATTCTTGCGCACGTCGATCGCATGGCCGACGAGCTCTCGGTGCTCCAGCTCGACGCGCACACGGACCTGCGGAGCGAGTATGAGGGGACGCCGTACTCCCACGCGTGCGTGATGCACCGGGTGCACCGGCGCGCCAAGGTCGTGCCGGTGGGGATTCGATCGCTCACCGCCGAGGAACGGGCGCTGGCCCGCGACCGGGACATCCCGATCGTCTTCGGTCACGAGTTGGGGGCCGAAGGATGGATCGACCGGGTCCTCGAGTCGCTCACCGACGACGTGTACCTCACCTTTGACGTGGACTACTTCGATCCTGCGATCATGCCGGCCACGGGCACGCCGGAGCCGGGCGGCGGTGCGTGGTATCCCACCCTCGAGCTGCTCGAGCGCGTGTTCCGGGAGAGGCGCGTGGTCGGGTGTGACGTGGTCGAGCTGGCGCCCCTGCCGGGATTGGTGCACCCCGACGTCCTGGCCGCCAAGCTGGTGTACAAGCTCATCGCGTTCTACGCCCTCAATCGCTGAGCCATGGGAGCCGAGTCCGTCGGAGTGTTCGTTGCCTTCTTCGCGGGCGTGTTGAGCTTTCTCTCTCCCTGCGTGCTGCCGCTGGTGCCGAGCTATATCTCGTTCATCACCGGCCTCTCCCTGGACGAGCTGGGCGAGAAACGGTGGCGGGCGTTTTCCCACGCGCTGGCCTTCGTGAGCGGCTTCTCAGTCATCTTCCTGGCGTTGGGCGCGTCCGCCACGCAGCTGGGACGGTTCCTCAACTACAACCAGGTGTGGCTGGAGCGGATCGGCGGACTGCTGATCGTCTTCTTCGGGCTGTATCTGCTGGGCGCGATCCGGCTCGGCACGCTGGCGCGCGAGCGGCGCGTGCACCTGCAGGACAAGCCGGTGGGATACCTCGGCAGCTTCCTGGTGGGTATCGCCTTCGGCGCCGGGTGGACGCCGTGCATCGGGCCGATCCTCGGGTCGATCCTCATGTACACCGGTGTGAGCTCGAGCCTGGGGCAGGGACTCCTCCTCCTGTTCGCCTACTCGCTCGGCCTGGCCGTGCCGTTCCTGATCGCCGCCGTGGCGGTGGAAAAGTTCATCGATTGGTTCAAGAAGTTCCGCCAGTACATCCCGCTCGTCACGAAGCTCTCCGGGGCGGTGCTGGTGTTCGTGGGCGTGCTGCTCATGAGTGGCTACTTCTCGTTGCTGGCCGCCTGGCTACAGGGCTTCACGCCGGATTTCCTGCGAGAGCGACTCTAACGAGGTGAGCCGGTGAGAGTGCTTCCCGCTGTCCTGCTGGCGGCCGTGTTGCTGCAGTGCAAGGCAGCGCCGCCCGAAGCGCCGCCCAACATTCTGTTCATCGCCGTCGACGATCTCAACGATTGGATCGAACCCCTGGGTGGCCACCCACAGGCCCGCACGCCCAATCTGAGTCGTTTGGCCGAGGAGGGTCTGACCTTCACGCGCGCCTACACGGCGTCGCCGGCATGCAATCCGTCGCGCACCGCCATGCTCACCGGCATGCACACCTACACCACGGGGATGTACTCGAACTACCAGGTGTGGCGGGAGGTGCTGCCCGATGTGGTGACCCTGCCGAAGTACTTCTCGAACCACGGGTACTGGTCGGCTGGTGCCGGGAAGATCTTTCACAACAACATGCCCGATCCCGAGTCGTGGGACGACTACTTCCCGTCGAAGGAGCAGCACATGCCGCGCTACTTCTACCCGCAGCGCGGCTCGACGGTGAACATGCCGGCGTTCGAGCACATGTACGGAGATTTCGACTGGGCCCCGCTGGACCTCGCGGACGAGGAGACCGGTGACTTCCAGTCGGTCGACTGGGTGATCCAGCAGCTGCAGCGGGAGCACGACCGGCCGTTCTTCCTTGCGACGGGCATCTACCGGCCGCACGTGCCCTGGTACGTGCCGCGCGAGTACTTCGATCTGTTTCCGCTCGACTCGGTGCGCCTGCCGCGAGTCCTGGAAGGTGACCTGGACGACATCGGGGAACGGGGCCGCGACATCGCATACCGCGGCGGCGACTACCACCGCCACGTCGTCGAGGCGGGCCAGTGGAACATGGCGGTGCAGGGATACCTGGCGTCGATTGCCTTCGCCGATGCGATGGTGGGCCGACTGCTGGACGCGCTGGAGGCGAGCCGCTACGGCGACAACACGATCGTCGTGCTCTGGTCAGATCACGGTTGGCAGCTCGGCGAGAAGGAGCACTGGCGCAAGTTCGCGCTGTGGGACAACGTGGCGCGCGTGGTGCTCATGATGAAGGTCCCGCAGGGTACGGTGGGTCTGCCCGAGGGATCGACGGTCGGGCGGTCGGACCGGGTGGTGTCCCTGCTGGACATCTTCCCGTCGTTGCTCGAGCTGGCGGGCCTGTCAATGAAGCAGGGACTGGACGGCCGCAGCCTCGTGCCCCTGTTGAGGGACCCTGAGGCCGCGTGGGAGCATCCGGCCATCACGACCTACGACTTCTCCGAGTACTCGGTGCGCACGGAGCGGTGGCGCTACATCCGCTACATCGACGGCAGCGAGGAGTTGTACGACCACGAGAACGATCCCGAAGAATGGGACAATCTGGCTGGCGATCCCGACTACGCCGCGATCACGCGGGAGCTCGCGGGCCACCTTCCGGAGAATCCCGCACCGCTCGTCGCGACGTCCTACCAGCTCTCACCACATCACGTGCCGCCTTTCCGCAGCCTGGAGCACTACCGGGAGTGGAAGCGCACGCATCAACCCTGAACGTAGGAACGCACTCATGCCCGCCTACATCATCGTCGACATCGAGATCACCGATCCGGTGCAGTACGACGAGTACAAGCAGCTTGCCGGGCCGACGGTCGGGCAGTTCGACGGCCGCTACGTGGTTCGTGGCGGCGCGGCCGAGACCCTCGAAGGCGGTTGGACGCCCGGGCGGTTGGTCGTGCTCGAGTTCCCCAGCGTCGAGCGGGCGCGGGAGTGGTGGGAATCCGACGAGTACGCGCCGGCGAAAGCCATGCGCCATGCGTCGGCGACCAGCGAGATGATCCTGGTTGAGGGGGCCTGAGATGTGCAGGAACATCAGGACGCTGTACAACTTCGAGCCACCGGCCAGCGACGAGGAGATCCGCGCCGCCTCGCTTCAATTCGTGCGCAAGGTGAGCGGGTTCACCAAGCCGTCGCGGGTGAACGAGGAGGCGTTCACTGGAGCGGTGCAGGATGTGTCGCGGATCGTGCGCGCGCTGCTGGACTCCCTCGTCACGACCGCGTCACCGCGCGATCGTGAGGTCGAGACTGCCAAGGCCCGCGCCCGCGCAGCCCGACGGTTCGGATCGTAGCGCGTCCCTCTACGCAGTGCTCTCCATGTCGGCCGTGTATTTGCCGTACCGCGCCGCGCCGTTGAGCTTGGCGCGCTTGTAGTAGGCTCGCTGCGCCGCCGGGACGTTCTCCGCCTTGCCGGCCCAGGCATCCAAGGGCGGCGCCTGCAGCGCTCGGCCGTATGAGAAGCTCAGCTCCCACGGGAAGCTCCCCATCGCGTTCATCGCGCTGAGGTGTGCCGTCGCCTCCTCGGCACTCTGCCCTCCTGAGAGGAACACGATGCCGGGAACCGCCGCGGGCACGCCCTTCTTCAGGGCGCGGACCGTGGCTTCCGCGACCTCCTCGACGCCCGCCTGCACGGGGCACTCCTTGCCGGAGAGGACCATGTTCGGCTTCAACAGCGTGCCTTCGAGCCGGACCTTGTGCGCCTTGAGATGGAAGTAGAGGGACTCGAGGGCGGTCACGGTCACGTGCTCGCAGACCTCGATGGTGTGCGACCCGTCCATCAGCACTTCGGGCTCCACGATCGGCACCAATCCGGCTTCCTGGGAAAGGGCCGCGTAGCGCGCCAGCGCGTGGGCATTGGCATCGATGCAGAATCGCGTGGGAATGCCGTCGCCAATGGCGATCACGGCGCGCCACTTGGTGAACCGCGCGCCCAGGGCGTAGTACTCCTTGCAGCGATCCCGCAGGCCGTCGAGCCCCTCGGTGATCTTCTCGCCGGGGTAGTTGGCCAGGGCCTTGGCGCCCTTGTCCACCTTGATCCCCGCGATGCTGCCTTGCTGCTTCAGCACGTCCACGAACCGCCGGCCGTCC
>JBDGYO010000180.1:0-5687 GCA_039584015.1 Gemmatimonadota bacterium
CGGTACCAGCGGCATCGGGTCCCACATGCCCGGGCCGCCGCCGCCGAACCCGCTGCCGGAGTTCTCGATGGTGGTCATGAGGCGCTCCCTCCACTGAGATCGCGTATGAAGGTCTATTCTCTGCCCCGAATGGGAGATGCGCAAGCCCTCGGAACGAGTCGGGAGGGAAGTCACGCTTGTGGCGTGATTTTTCGGCTTGACACTGCTCGGGAGCGCGGCTTACGTTGGCTGCATATCTCCTACTCTTGTCGTGATTTACGGGCATTTGAGGGGTGGCTGAGCCTTTACGGGCATTTGAGGGGTGGCTGAGCCGATGGTGCGATACGCAGCTGTGGTCGTGATGCTCCTGGCCGGTCTGGTGGTGGTTCAACCAGCCCCGGCCGTCGCGCAGGCCGTCGCCGACCTGGAAGTGACCCCACAGGCCGTCAGCGTGGTTGTGGGAGAGCGTAAGGAGGTGCTTGCCACGGCGTACGACCGCGACGGCGATATCGCCTCGGTCTCGTTCCAGTGGACGAGCTCCAACCCTGGAGTCGCGATGGTCGAGGAGGAGCCCGGGCTCCCGGGCGTCGCCTACGTCATCGGCGTGACGCCGGGAAGCGCCTCCATTGAGGTGCGGGCCGGTGGCCGGACGGCGACCCTCCAGGTCGAAGTGGGGGGTGGAGCGCTGGCTGGTCCGGCGGGCACGGGCAAGGCGACCATCCTGCAGGTCGAGCCCACCCGCCTGTTCCTCTTCCCTACGGAGGATCTCCAGCTTCGGCTCATCTTCCTCAAGGACGACGGCTCCCCGGCCGCTCCGGAGGCGGTGCAGTGGCGCTCGTTCCGGCCCGAGGTGGCGGCGATCGACGGGACCGGTCGCGTCGTAGGCCTTGCCGACGGCACGGGACTGATCGAGGTGAGCACGAACACGGGCCTCACCCGCCGGGTGCAGGTGCAGGTGGGGCAGGCGGAGTGGAGCTTCGCGGCGCCCGTGGTCTCGCTCTCTCCCGCGTTATCGGACACGGTCCGGGCAATTGTGCCGTCCCAGGGTAACCGGGCGGTCCCGCCACGCTCCCTGCAGTGGGGGTCCACCAATCGGAACGTCGCTACTGTGACGCCGCTCGGGGTGGTCACGGCCATCGCCGGTGGACAGTCGGAATTGGTGGTTGTCGGGTTTGGACAAGAGCACCGGCTGCCCGTCACCGTCCACCGGGAGGTGGAAGGGCTGTCGGTCCTGTCGCCGCCCGGCGACACGATCGTCGTGCCGCTCGGCGGGCCGATCACCTTCAAGGCCACGGCGCTCGCCGTCGATGACACGCCAGTGCCCCAGGCGCCCCTCATCTGGGTCGTGGGCGATACCTCCATCGCGACCTATTCCATCGCCGATACCGCGGCGATCGGGAAGGGCATCGGGATGACCAGCCTCACCGTGCAGGCACCAGGTGGACTGGAGAAGACGTGGATACTCAACGTGGTCGCCGCCGGCCTCGTACTGGATGCCAACCGGCTCGGAATGGGACTCGGTGACGAGCATACGCTCGTCGCGCGCTTTGCCGACGATCTCGGCCGGCCCCTGGCGCAGGCCAGCGGTGTGTCCTGGAGCTCCGCGAATCCCGGCGTGGCCCGGGTGAACGCCGACGGCCACGTGACCGGCACGGGCATCGGACGCGCGGACATCGTGGCCAACACGCCGTGGGGCGTCTCCGACACGGCAGCCGTGTTCATCCAGGGGGAGATCGTGTTCTCGTCCAATCGGGCGGGCACGGGCGACCTGTACAGCGTCGATCGGGACGCACCGGATGAGCTCCATCAGATCACCGAGGGGCCGGGAGACGACTTCTCCCCGGCGTACTCGCCCGACGGCTCACGCATCGCGTTCGTGAGCAATCGAGCGGGGAACTTCGAGGTGTACCTGATGGATGCCGATGGGGGCAACCTCCAGCGACTCACCGACTCGCCGGCGACGGAGGGTAGGCCCAGCTGGACGCCCGACGGACTGCAGATCGTGTACACGTCCGGCGCGGCCGGCGGGATGCACATCTGGATCATGAACGCCGACGGCTCCGGCCAGCGGCAACTCACGACGGGCGGGGGAGTGAATCTCATGCCGGCGGTGTCGCCCGACGGCAGGCGCATAGCCTTCGCCTCTGCGCGGGCCGGCAACTACGACATCTTCGTGATGGGCATAGACGGCTCGGGCGAGCAGAACTTCACGTCGACGCCGGAAAACGAGTCGGTTCCCGCCTGGATGAGCGACTCGGTGCTCGCGTTCGTGAAGGAGGAGCGGCGCGGCCGAGTCACGAACCGTGCGGTGGTCGCGGTCGGCGCCTCGGGCGAGGCCACCCCGCTCACCGGGCCGCAGTACGCAGTCGTGCAGTTTGCGGTCTCGCCTGCCGGCTTCCTGCTGGCGGCGATTGTGGGGACCCCCGGTCAGGCAACGGGCGCCCAACGGCTGGTCCTGCTGCCCGTCGGCGAGGGCGCGCCGGTCGAGGTGTCCAGGGTCTCGGAGCGGGAGCTACAGTTCACCCCGGCGTTCCGACGCTGAACGGAACGCGGCGCCCCGCCGCCCGATGATCGCACTCGTCTTGCGGGGGCACGGAGATCTCACGCAGCTCGAGGTGGCCGACGTTCCGCGGCCTGAGCTCCGGAGCGAGCACGACGTGCTCATCCGGCTCCGAGCCGCTGCCCTCAACCACCTGGACCTCTGGACGGTGCGGGGGCTTCCCGGCCTCTCCCTGACATTCCCCCACGTCGTGGGAGCCGACGGCGCCGGTGAGGTCGAAGCGGTCGGCTCCGAAGTCCGCGGATTCGATCCGGGCGACCGCGTCATGTTCAATCCCGGTATCTCCTGCTACCAGTGCGAATACTGCCTCGCA
The DNA here is from genome assembly GCA_039584015.1 of Gemmatimonadota bacterium. Taxonomy (GTDB): domain Bacteria; phylum Gemmatimonadota; class Gemmatimonadetes; order Gemmatimonadales; family GWC2-71-9; genus WVYX01. The sequence goes on from JBDGYO010000180.1 coordinate 2,853, forward strand.
GGCGAGCACTCGCTGTGCGAGGAGTACGGGCTCCTGGGCGAGCACCTGCCCGGGACGCTCGCACAGTACGTCGTGGTGCCGCAGCAGAATCTCGCGCTGGTGCCCACCCCGCCCGACGGGGAGCTCACTTGGGCCGAGGCCGCTGCCTTCTCCCTCGTATCGCTCACCGCGTGGCGCATGCTCATGACGCGGGCGCAGCTTCGGGCCGGGGAGCGCGTGCTCATCTGGGGGATCGGCGGTGGGGTGTCCTCGACGGCCCTCTGTATTGCCAAGCTCGCTGGGGCGTACGTGATCGCGACGTCGTCGAGCGACCAGAAGCTCGCCGTAGCGCGGGAGCTGGGTGCAGACGCCACCGTGAATCATTCCTCCCAGGACGTCGTGACCGAGGTGCGTGCGCTCACTGGCAAACGGGGGGTGGACGTGGTGGTGGAGAACGTGGGCGAAGCGACCTGGGAGCAGTCACTGCGCGTCCTTGGCCGGGGCGGGCGGCTCGTGACCTGCGGCGCGACTACCGGGGCCCGTGCTTCGATCGACGTTCGTCGCCTCTTCTGGCACCAGTGGACGGTGATGGGATCCACGATGGGGAGTCGAGCGGACTACCAGCAGGTCGTCCGTCTGCTCGGTCAGGGCAAGCTGCGGCCGCTGATCGACTCGACGTTCCCCCTGGATGAGGGCGTCGACGCGATGCGCCGGTTGGAGCAGGGTGGACAGATGGGGAAGATCGTGGTGGAGATTCCCTGAGATGTGAAACGGCGCCGGGGTGACGGTCGGTCTCACTCCCAGCGCCGCAGCAGCATCGATCGGGCGCCCGGCCCGAATGCTGGTGCGCCCGTCGGCCCATCGACCCTTCCGACGAAGCGTCCCTCCTCATCGAACAGGGCCATGCCTCTCCGCGTCCGCACCGTTCTGGCTCCGCAGGGCACCCACCGTTCCCGCACGGCCCGTGCCGGCAGGACCGAGCGCGCTCCGGTGATCATCCAACGTGATATTGTAGTGGCCTGTGCCATCGCTTCCTCCTTCAAACATCACTACGCAGGGCGGAAGCCCGGGATTCGCGCGCCCCAAAAGCCCTCTCCTCTTACACCTTAGATGCGCCTTGGCGGGGGAAGGTTGCGCCACGGCCCAAGTTGTTGTCGGACAATGGCTTAGGGTTCTGCGCCGGCGTTGATTTCGACCCTCGGATTCGGTATATTGCTAGGACCTCTTCCGGGGTCCCTTGCGGCCCCGTTTTCGTATCCCAGCACAGGACATCATGACAGCCCCGAATCAGCGCGAACGCATTCTCCCTCGTCTCATCGAGGACGAGATGAAGGAGTCGTTCATCGATTACTCGATGAGCGTCATCGTCCAGCGCGCCCTTCCGGACGTGCGCGACGGACTCAAGCCGGTGCACCGCCGCATTCTCCACGCCATGAACGAGCAGGGGCTCCAGCCCGGTCGGCCCTACAAGAAGAGCGCGACCGTGGTGGGAGATGTGCTCGGCAAGTATCACCCGCACGGCGACATGGCGGTGTACGACTCCATGGTCCGCATGGTGCAGGACTTCTCGCTGCGCTATCCGCTCGTGGACGGGCAAGGGAACTTCGGCTCCGTGGATGGCGACCGGGCCGCGGCGTACCGCTACACCGAAGCGCGGCTCACCCCGCTGGCCGTGGCGATGTTGGACGACATCGACAAGAGCACCGTTGACTTCATCCCCAACTTCGACGATCGGCTCGAAGAGCCGACCGTGCTTCCCTCCAGACTCCCGAACCTGCTGATCAACGGCTCCTCCGGCATCGCCGTGGGCATGGCGACGAACATCCCTCCGCACAACCTCGCGGAGGTGACAGGAGCAGTGAAGCATCTCATCGACAATCCCGAGAGCGAGATCGCCGAGTTGCGGGAGCACATTCCCGGGCCGGACTTCCCCACGGGCGGGTTCATCTACGGCAAGGATGGCATCGCCGAGTGCTACGAGACGGGGCGCGGCCGGATCGCGATGCGTGCGAGGGCCATCGTCGAAGAGAAGCAGTCGGGCAAGGAGCAGATCGTCGTCACCGAGATACCGTTCCAGGTCAACAAGTCCCGACTCATCGAGCAGATTGCCGACCTCGTGCGGCAGAAGAGGATCACGGACGTCTCGGACCTGCGGGACGAGTCGGACCGCGACGGCATGCGCATTGTGGTGGGGCTCAAGCGGGACGCCAACGCGACCGTGGTGCTGAACCAGCTCTACAAGCACACCCAGATGCAGACGACCTTCGGCGCCATCATGCTGGCGCTGGTGAATGGTCAGCCGCGGGTCCTGAACCTCAAGGAGATCCTGCAACACTTCGTCGACCACCGACACGAGGTCGTCACCCGGCGCACCCAGCACGAGCTGGGGCAGGCCGAGGCCCGGGAGCACATCCTGGAGGGGCTCACGGTCGCCGTCGACAACATCGACGAGGTCGTGCGGATCATCCGCAAGGCGAAGGACGTGCCCTCGGCCGACAAGGCGCTGCGAGAGCGGTTCGAGCTCTCCGAGAAGCAGAGCGAGGCGATCCTCAACATGCGCCTCGCCCGGCTCACGGCGTTGGAGATCGGTAAGCTCGACGAGGAGCTGACGGAGGTCCGCAAGCTCATCAAGAAGCTCAAGGGCATCCTGGCGTCCAAGGCCAAGCGCATGACCCTCATCAAGAAGGAACTGGATCACCTGGTGGAGAAGTTCGGCGATCACCGTCGGACTGAGATCGTGGCGGACCAGGGAGACTTCTCGATCGAGGACCTCATTGCCGAAGAGGACATGGTGGTCACCATCTCCCACTCGGGCTACATCAAGCGCATCCCGGTGACGACGTACCGGCGACAGCG
>JBDGYO010000181.1:0-5488 GCA_039584015.1 Gemmatimonadota bacterium
CCAATGGACCACCCGCTCGGCGTCTTGCCCGACAGCTTGGCCGCGGCCAGGATGTTGGCCTGCAGCGGCATATCCACGAAACCGCCGCGCTCGTCGGCCCCTCCCTGTGGCGCGCGACCGATGCGCCGTGAGTAGAACAGCTGCTGCTGCCCGCGCCCTCCCGTCAGGTGGTAGTTGAAGATGTTGGACCCCTCGACGAAGAACGGGCGCTTCTCCTGGAAGAATGTCTCGAACACCGAGAGGTTCACGCTCGAGGGGTCTGCCTCTACCTGCCCGAAATCTGGGTTCACCGTCACGTTGAGCGTGAGCGCGCTGGTGAGGCCGTACCGCACGTCCGCGCCTGCGTTGCCACTGAACTCCGAGCCCGTCTCGAACGGGTTGTCGTCGAGCCGCGGTGTGATGGCGCCACGCGACAGCACGTAGGGAAGCACCTCGAGCCGCATCGGGGGGTTCAGGGCCCCCACCTGCAGCTCGCCGTACTCGCTGACCCAGCCGGATCCTTCCTTGGGGATCGGCTTCCACAGCGCCGTCTCGTTCTTGCGCTGGATCACCCGCGTCACGTTGAAGCCCCACAACTGTTCGGGCGCCGGGGCGAAACGGAGCTGGGAGAGCGGGATGCGGAACTCGGCGGTCCAGCCCTCGGTGTCCACGCTCGTTGCCACGTCCCACACCGCGTCCCAGGCGAAGTCCATATTGGTGTCGTCGTAGCGGTACAGGTCGCGTTCCACGCCGACTGGGCTGGCCCAGAACTCGAAGGCCGTACGCCGGTCGTGATAGGAGTCGATGCTCACGACGAGCCAGTCGGACGGCGACCAGGCGTCTCGCCGCGTGAGGCGGCCCACGATGCCGTTCGGCTCACTGTCGTAGGCGCGAATCCCAACATAGATCGCGTCGTCGTCGTACAGTACGCGGACTTCGGTGCGCTCGCTTGCCGGCTCCCCCTCGTCGGGATCGCGCTGCACGAAGCCGGTGATGGGCTCCGCGGTGAGCCACACGAGCTCGTTGAGCTGTCCGTCGAGCTGGAGGTCCTCGGTGCTCAGGCGTAGCGCGGTGAGGTTGTACTCCGAGGCTGGGGGGTCGTCCTCACCCGAGCCGGGGCCGGCCAGCGGCACGCCGGCGAGGACCAGGAGCGAGGCGGCCTGGCGCAATAACCGCGTGGAGGAGCGGCGTGCGCCACACCCCGGGGTGTGCTTCGCGTCCTGGGTCGGGTTGGAGACATGGTACACGACGCCCCTCCTGTTCGCGGCGACACAAACCTAGAACAGGGGACCTGTCGGTTGGTGATGGTTTGGTCGGGAGGGGGTATGGGTTCGGTTGGCGCCGTGTAAAGGTCGTGTATGCCCGACCCACGGGTCAGACTTCGAGTCGGTAACCGACCTTGCGCACCGTGAGGATGTGTCTCGGACGTGAGGGATTGGGCTCGATCTTGCGACGCAGCTCGGCGATGTGCATGTCCACCGTGCGGGTCATGACGGCGGCACTGTAGTCCCACACCTCCTTGAGGAGGTCGAGCCGCGAGGCCACGGCGCCGCGGCGCTTGATGAGCGCCTGGAGCAGGTCGAACTCCTTGGGGGTGAGGCAGACCTCCTCGGCGCCCCGATGCACGGTGCGGCTCGCCACGTTGACGGTCACCTCGCTGCCGATCTTCTCCAGGGCTCCCGAGGGCCGCCGGCCGCCGCCGTTTCCGTCGGGGTTTGCGCGCCGCAGCAGGGCCTTGATGCGCGCCAGCAGCTCCAACAGGCCAAACGGCTTGGTGACGTAGTCGTCGGCGCCGGTGTTGAACCCCAGCACCTTGTCGGCCTCCTCGCCGCGCGCGGTGAGAATCAGCACGGGAACGTCGGAACCCTCATCCCGCAGCGCACGGAGCACGCGGTAGCCGTCCATTCCGGGAAGCATGAGGTCCAGGATCACCAGGTCGTGATCGCGGCTGCGTGCTCGCTCCAACCCCTCGGGCCCGTCGGCGGCGACGGCGACCTCGTACCCCTCGATCTCCAGAGTGGTCTGGAGCCCGTAGGCGAGATCGGCATTGTCTTCAACGACGAGAATGCTCGTCATGCGCGGGCCTCTGCTTTGGCTTCGACGGGCAGCTTGGCGGCGACCCACTCCCCGGTCCCGCCCCGGCGCCGGCCGCCGGGAATGGATACCACGACCCGGGCGCCACCACCGGGGGCGTCCTCAATCGTGACCGTACCGCCGTGCAGCGCGACCAGCTCGTGCACGACCGACAGGCCTATCCCGCTGCCGCCGACGGCCGCACTCACATCACGTTCGAGCCGCCGATACGGTTCCCACACCCTGCCGCGGTCCTCCATCGGGATGCCAGGTCCCTGGTCCTCGACGGCGATGCGGATGCGGTCGCCGATGAGCGCCGCGCGCAGGGTGACCGTCTGGCCGGTGGGCCCGTACTTCACGGCGTTGTCGAGCAAGTTGAGCACCACCTGCGCGATGGCGTCGCGGTCCAGCAGGGCGCCGATATCGGGCTCCACCTGGACCTTGAGCCGCACCTCGCTGGCTCGGGCGAGCGGCTCGAAGGCCGCGGTGATCTCCTTGACCAGCGTCGCGACGTCCACGTCGTCCTTCGACATCCGTGCCGTGCCGCGTCGCAGACGCGAGAAGTGCAGTACGTTCTCGACCAGGTGGGTAAGGCGCCGGGCTTCCTGGTTGATGACGCGAATCGAGCGCTCGCGCTCCTCGTCGTTGCGCAGCTTCTCGAGGTCGAGCAGCTCCGCGAACATGCGGATCTGCGCCAGCGGCGTGCGCAGCTCGTGCGAGACGCTCGAGACGAAGTCGTCGCGCATCTTGGCCAGCTCCCGCTCGCGCCGCAGCTGCACCAGTGCCGCCACGCCCACCAGCGCGGTCACCACGAGCAGAGCCATGAGCAGCGGGACGCGGGAGCGGGGGAGTCCACCGATCACCAGCTCGCTGGCCGCCTGCGGTCGCAGAGCTGCCTGCACCACCATGCCGCCGAAGCGCTGCCCCATCGTGTCGGCCACGGCGTAGGTCTCGGCGTACTCCACGGGGGACTCGAACACCGTCTTCCCCTCGGAGGTGCTGACTGTCATGAAGAGGAGGGAGTCATTCGGCTGCGCGCCCGCGATGGCCGGTGGGAGCAGAGGCTTCTCGCCGCTCCAGAAGCGGAAGACGTCGTGCAGCCCGCTGGCTTTCGAGCGGAACCCGTACGCGGTGTGGGGCTTGCCCGAGCTGTCCGCGACAAAGGTGTAGCCGATCACGTTCGTCCTGCCCGAGATCGGCCCAACCAGCATGGCGAGGTCCCCCTCGCCCCCCGTCACGACCTCCCCGGAGAGGGCGCATAGCGTGTCGGCCAGCCAGCCAAGGAACCACTCCGGGGTCTCGGTCTTCGTCGTAGAGACCTCGCGCGTCTCGAGGTCCAGCTTGAAGTAGAACTCGACGTGATCGACCCGCGGGCAATCCTCACACTTCTTGTGCCATGCCTTCTCGGCCACGTCCTCCGCCGAGAGCCACAACTCGTGCCGCTCCGACGGCGTGGCCTGCAGCGCCGGCCACAGGGCGAGCTCCACGGCGTAGCCCACCTTGTCGCGCGCCCGGCGGGTGAACTCCCAGGCGGCGATCTCGGCGTAGTCGCGCAGCGTGCTCTCGGCGGTCGCGCGATGCGAGCGCGCAGCGTCGAGCGCCTCGTAGGCCAGGGCCGTCGAGAGCGCGAGCGTCAGCACGAGCAGCACGACCAGAGGTGCGCCACGGGGCTTGCTCGGGTGGCGGGGCTTCAGAAACGGCAGCTTCATCTGGTTTCGATGCTAATCGGGCTGCTGGGCCGATGCAATAGAGTAGGGTAGGGGGGCTGTCGGGGACTTGTAAGGAATTGGTAAAGTGGGGGCGCGACAGCGGGTTACGTCTGTGTCGCGCCCCCGGGGAGACGATCTAGTTGGTGACGAACTCCGGCCGCACAGTGAGAATCAGCGTGCCCCCGCCGTGCATGAGCTGAGCGCTCCCCACCACGAGGGTCTGACCCTCACGCGCGTTCACGTGGGTCTCGAACGCGCCGCGCATGGGGTTGCGCACCCCGACCCGCATCGAGACCCAGCCGGAGTCGCCGCTCATCCGCACCTGGCCGATCCCGGCCGTGATGATCCAGCCGTCCTCCGGCGGCGCGTCACCCACGACCTGCTCGATGTGGCTACCCTCCATGCCACCCACCACGGCCTCGGTGACGAGCGAGTAGCCTGAATAGCGAAACAGCTTGCGCAGCTCGGCTTCCACCTCGGCGATGGCGGGGTCCGGCGTCGAGCTGCCGTTCGCCTCGATCAGCTGGAAGTGGAGTCGCACAGTGGGCCGGGGACGGTCGAACTCCTCCAGTACGCGGGCGATCTTCTCCAGGTTGTCGGGGGTCTCGCGCACGGTGATGGTGTTGCCGGTCGTGCTGTAGGAGCCCGCAGCCGCGGGCCGGTCGCCGTACACATAGGGGTCGATCAGCCCCTCGGCCTGGTGGGCTTCCATATGCCGCAGCTCGAACGTGCGGGTATCGACCTCGGGGCCCCTGGAGCAGGCCGCGAGGACGACGGCGAGCGCCGCGAAAGTAATCAATGTGCGGAAGGTCATCATCGTCTCCATCCTAGTAGAGCCAAACCACCACGATATCCGGGTTGTCGGTGTTGAACACGACGTACGTGTCACTCGAGGTCGCATCGACCACCGGTACCGCCGCGACGGCGGCATCCTCTGTGGTTGATGGGACGACGGCCGGCGGCGTTCCGTTGCTGGTGAGCAGGATGCCGGCGACCGTGGCCGCGAGCGCGGCCGGAATGATCGCTGCCCAACGCCGCTTCCAGCGCGGCCTGAGTGAGAGGACTTTGGCAGCCGCCGTCTCGGCGGCAGCCGTGTCCGCCGAGACCTGGGGCCGCACCCCGGCCAGCGCCTGTGCGAGGGCCCCTTCCTGCTCGACGATCTCTTGGGCCATGGCCCGGCACCGTGTGCACTCGCGCACGTGACGGGCCACCTCGGACTCGCCCTCACCGCGCAGCTCGGCCAGCTCGGCTTCGAGTAGCAGACCGCGTGCTTCCGTGCAGTTCATCGGACGTACTCCTCCGCCATCTCGGGGTGACGCTCCAGGATGCGCTTGCGGATCGTGCGCCGGGCCCGCAGCAGATGGGCCCGCACCGTCGACGGGTTCATGTCGAGCATGTTGCTCACCTCGATGGGCTTGCAGTCCTGCAGATCGACCAGGTCGAACACCTCGCGCTGCCGCTCGGGCAGCTCCTCGAAGAACGACTTCACGAGATCCGCCACGCTCGAGCGGTGCAGCTCGTCGAGCCGATCCGCGTGGTCCGTGTCCGGTTGCAGCTCGTCGCGGTACTCATGCGTTGCCAATCGCTCCCGGCGCTCCCGGCCGCGACGCTGTTCGAGCGCCGCATTGCGTGTCACCTGATACAGCCAGGTGGTGAATCGTGACCGGGCCCCGTACTTCGCGAGGTTCCGGTGCACCCGGACGAGCACGTCCTGCGCGATGTCGTCG
>JBDGYO010000556.1:0-2276 GCA_039584015.1 Gemmatimonadota bacterium
ATCGCCGGCGTGCTCATCGCAGCAGTCGGCGTGGGCGTCTGCTTCCTCATCAACGGGCTGAGCTACGTGCCCGTGGTGGTGGCGCTCCTCATGATGCGGCTGCCGCCGCACCGGCCCGCCACGCAGCGGCGCTCCGCGCTGGCCGACATCCGGGACGGGCTGCGGTTCATCGTCGCGGACGCCCGCCTGCGGGCACTGATCGTGAACATCGCGACGATCAGCATCTTTGGGTTGCCCGTGCTGGTGCTGATGCCCGTGGTCGCACGCGACGTGCTGCAGCTCGGCGCGGTGGAGTACGGTTGGATGATGTCGGCCGTGGGCCTGGGTGCGCTGACCGGAGCGCTCAGCCTCGCCGTGTTCGGGCACCGTGTGCGGCGCGGCCGGCTACTCGCTGCCTCGTCGTTCGCCTATGGCATCCTCATCGTACTGTTTGCTGCCTCGCGGGCGCTGCCGCTGGTGCTGGTGCTGCTCACCCTCCTGGGTCTCACCCTCATTATTACCGCGGCGCTCTCCAATACCCTGCTCCAGACGATCGCGCCCGACGAGATGCGAGGGCGCGTCATCTCCCTCTATGCGCTGGCGTTCGTGGGGATCAGCCCGTTCGGGGCGGTCGCCGCCGGGGCCGCCGCGGAACGGTTCGGCACTCCGCTGGCACTGATGGTCGGAGGAGCGGTCTGTGCGGTGGGGACGGCGCTCGGGGTGATGCGGTCGAGGGCGATCGCGGAAACGCGGTAGCTGCGGCTTACGCCCAGCCTCTCGTTCGCGCCGCCTCCACGATCAGATCGGCGCACTGCTCGTAGCTGAACACGGCGGTGTTCAACGCGAGGTGGTAGTTGGTAGCGTCTTCCCACTGACGGTGGTAGTTGGCCTTCACATAGCGGCGGCGGCCCTCGTCGGTCTTGTCGACGCAGTTCTCCGCCTCCTCCACGCTCACGCCGAGCCGATCGGCGGCGGCCCGGATGCGCCGCTCGCGTGGGGATACCACGTAGACGTGCAGCGAGTCTTCGTGCTGCGCCAGATGTGCCTGGGCCCCCCGACCCACCATGATGAGCCGTTCCTCCTGCTGCACCGCCTGATTGATCACCGCCTCGGTGGCGCGCACCAGGTCAGCCTCACTGCCGAACTGGGGTTCGGGCGGCTCGCCGGTGGCGACGAACACCTCGGGGGACGAGATCGCGAGCGCGCGTGCCAGTCGCTCGGCCAGTCCGGGCACGCGCTCCTCCCGCTCCTCCACTTCCCGGCGGGAGAGACCGGCCTGCCGCGCCACCCGGTCGACGAACTCGTTGTCCACCAGGGTCCATCCCAGGCGCTCGGCGACGAGCCGGGCGATGTTGGATCCGCCTGAGGCGTACTGCTCGCCGGGACCGGCGCCGAACTGTGGCCGCTCGAGACGCGAGCGCGAGTAGCCCAGCTCGTCGGTGCGTGAGATGCGGCGGTGGGCGACGAGACCCTCGAGCACCAGCTCGCACGCCGAGACCAGGGTAGCCGGGTCCTTCTTGGGCGCGAGGCCGGTGAGCTCGATGACGTCGAGCAGGCCGGGCACCGTGGAGAAGCCCTTGAGACAGACGTCGGAGCGCTCGTTGGAGGAGACCTTGAGGGCTCCGCCCTGCTCGAACCACTCCACGATGGCGTCGCAGTCGGCGCCGCCCAGCCGCGCGTCGAACGTGCCGCCCGCGGCGCTGCGCACCAGGTCGAGCGCGATGGTCTCCGCACCCTGGAGCTCGCCCTCGTACTCCAGCTCGATCTTCCCCGTGATGGCTGGCAGCGCACCAAACACGTCACTGACACGTGGCACGACCTGCTTCTCCTTGAGCAGGATCGAGCGCTGCTCGGCGTTGGAGAGCACGTTCTCCAGCACACTGATGGGGAGCCGCTGGCTCACACCCGAGCGGCCATCGACGCGCTTGTCTCCCCGCGCGTCGAACGCGATGCGCTCCACCAGCTCACGGATGAAGTCAGGGAGCTCCAGCGCGCGGCCGTCGCGCTCGAGCCACGCTTCCTGCTCCGTGATCTCCATCCCGTGCTCGACGGTGGGTGGATAGTGGGTGAGGATCTCGCTCCCGACGCGGTCCTTGAGGGGTGTGATGATCTTGCCGCGCGCCGTGTAGTCCTCGGGGTTCGCCGAGAAGATGAGCAGCACGTCCAGGGCCAGCCGGATGGGGTAGCCTTTGATCTGGACGTCGCCCTCCTGCATGATGTTGAACAGGCCCACCTGGATCTTCCCCGCCAAGTCCGGCAGCTCGTTGATGGCGAAGATGCCGCGGTTGCTGCGCGGC
>JBDGYO010000182.1:0-5462 GCA_039584015.1 Gemmatimonadota bacterium
CATGAGCCGGTAGAGGTTCCCCTCGTAGGAGATGAAGGCCACGAGTCCGGCCAGCACCTGCTGTTCGGTGGTGGCGGTGAACGAGAGCGAGGCCGCGGGAAGCCCGTTGATGTCGCCCGACTGGGAACGGCCCACCTGCACGCCCTCCATGGCAGCAAAGGAACGCGCGGCGGCGTCGGGCGAGGCCTGGTCGGACAGGTCGAGCTGGATGAGGGCATCCTCCCGCGAGCTCTGCGCCGCGACGCGCCGCTTGCTGTTCACCGTTTGCCACCCCGCCGGGAAGTCGAACCGGAACGCGAGGTCGGGATGGTAGAACACGTTCTCCCGGAAGAAGCCCTCGCGGGGGTTGGTGCCGTAGGTCATGCCGTTGAGCCGCCGCAGGTACTCTACCTGGCGCACCATCGTGCCCCGGACCGCGAGGGTGTCGATCTGCACCAGCATCCGCTCCTTGCGGTCCTCGGGATCCGGGTGAGTGGAGAGCCACCCCGGTACCCCTCCTGCACCGCTCGCCGCGCTCACGTCTCCCAGCATCTCGTACACGTCGGGCATCTCGCGGGGGTCGTAGCCGGCTCGGTTCATGTACCGCAACCCCAAGTCGTCGGCCTGCCGCTCGTCATCTCGACTGAACTTGAGGAACAGCAGCTGCAAGCTCGCCGCCGCGATGCCGAGATAGTCCTGCACCTCGGGCACCAGCACCGCGCCGGCCACGAGGCCCACCTGCGCCAGTTGCTGCTGCGTGATCTGTTGCGCCGAGTGCCGCGCCGTGACGTGCCCGATCTCGTGCCCCAGTACCGAGACCAGCTCGGCCTCGGAGTTGAAGTGGGCCATGATCCCGCGCGTGATGTAGATGTAGCCGCCTGGGAGCGCGAACGCGTTCACCAGGGGATCGTCCACCACCCGGAAGGTCCAGGGCAGACTGGGCCGCTCCGCAACGCTCACCAAGTCGTAGCCCAGGTTGGCTACGTAGCTCTGGATCGCCGTGTCGGGGTAGATGCCGAAGGCCGCCGACACCTGCGGGTCGGCCTCCCGCCCCATGGCGACCTCCTGGCTCTCGCTGACCAGCATGAACTCCCGCTCGCCGGTGGCCGGGTTCACGGCGCACGCCACGAGGTTCGTGGCGGCGAGTGTCAGGATCAAAGAGCGAATGGTCTTCATCGTCGGATACCGACTGGGATGGGGTGCGACACTAAGATGGGGCGGACATGGCCCGAGAGCCACACCGCCCCATGCAGGTCGCCACGACAGGTCGGTCTACGGCATCAGCAGCTCCTCGAACAGCGCGATGGCCCGGGGATCGCCGCTCTGCCCCAGCCAGAAGATGGCCTGCTTCAGGATGCGTGGGTCCTGGTGCGTGCGGGCGACCCGTACGAGAATCGGGACCCCCTCGTCATCGGGCAGCTGGGACACCGCGAACACCGCACTCTTGCGCACGCTAAGGTCCTCGTCCTCGTCCAGTACGATCTCCTCGAGCCCCGCGGCCGCCGCCTCGCCGGCCGCCTGGGAGAGCCAGAACACCGCCGCCTTCCTCGTTTCCCGAGGCCGATCGCCAGACTTGGCAATGCGCAGCAGGCCGGGCCAGACCTCGGCGCTGTCGGCCAGGATGGCCGGCATGATGGCGTGCTTGGACACGTGGCCGCGTGCAGTGGCCGCCAGGTGCAGGAAGTACGCGGCCGCCTCGGGCGCCGGGACCATGCCCAAGTCGGTCACGTTGGCGCGGTCCCGCCAGCGGCCGCCCACGTAGGTGTCCACGTCCACGAGCTCCCCGCCACTGACGTCGATCACGACACGCACCGGACCGGGCTCGCACCAGCTCTCCCAGTCATCGGTGCTGTGGCGCGTGTTGATGTTGCGCCCGTCACCACAGACGCCCGGCTTGGCGGTGAAGCTCATCCGCACCTGGCCATCGGGCGCGCCGTCCACCTGGTCGGCGATCGACTGGCTCCGCGCCGGCGCGGCCGTCACGACCGCGGCGGCGAGGAGCACGACGGCGCTGACAGAGATCTTCGTCGTCATTGTCCGATGATCTCCAACAGGAAGTCAGCCACCCGCGGGTCATTTGTCTGTCCCAGCCAGAAGAGTGCCTTCTTCTGCAGATCAGGGTTGGTCTCGGTTCGGGCGATGGTCATCAGGTAATCCACTGCCTCCGGTTCGTCGCGCTGGGACAGACCGAAGATCACACGCTCCTTGAGCCGGCGCGTCTCGAGCTGGCCGTACAACTGCTGCAGGAAGTCCACGTTGCCAGCGTCGTCGTGCTGGCTCAGCCAGAAAATCGCCTTCTCCCGCAGGGCATCGGGCTGCTCCGCGCTTTGCGCATAGGCCTGCAGCGCCTGCCCGGCGCGCTCGCTGTCGTGCTGCGAGAGGGCGAACAGCGCCTTCTCCTGCACCTCGCGGTCCGTCGAGTGCAACAGCAGCGAATCGAGCGCGATCACCGTTGCCTCGCCCGGCACCTGGGAAAGCCAGAACACCGCCTTGGAGCGGACCCCGGCGTCCGGATCGTCGCGCACCACGTCGAGCAGGATCGACCCCGTCTCATAGGTCTCCTGCTGCGAGATGACGAACACCGCCTTCTCGCGCAGCTCTCTCGAGCAGGGATCGCGTCGCTCGAGCACCTTCTTCAGGATCGGCATCGCCTGCTCGGCGTCCATCTGCAGCAGCGCGTTCATCGCCGCGCGCTGCAGCTCCTGGTCCTCGCATTGCTGCAGGACACCGCTCCAGGTCGGAGCGACAGGCGCGTCGTACGCCACGCCGGTGAGCGCGATGCCGCCGACTACCGCCACTATGGGAAAGAACCGCATCGTTCGTTCTCCTTGTTGGTGCACCACGCTCTAGGGCACTTCCTGCGTGATGATCTCGAGCAGGAAGTCGGCCACTCTCGGATCGTTCGACTGCCCCAACCAGAACACCGCCTTCTTGCGCAGGTCCGGATTGGGCTCGTTGCGCGCGATGTCCATCAGCTTGTCGATCACTTCGGGCTCGTGCCGCTGCGAGAACACGAAGATGAGCTGGTTCTTCATGTCGAGGTCGGCCATGGTGTCGTACAGCCGCACCAGGTCGTCCGTGCTCACCTCGCCGCTCTGGCCCGCCCAGAAGAGCGCCTTCTTGCGCATCTCAAGCGACTCATCGGGGTCCAGTGCCCGATCCATGAGCCAGCGCGAGTCCTCCTCGGTGCCGCCCTGGGAGATCGCGAAGATCACGCGCTCCCTGAGCTCAGCGCTGCGCAGCCGGCCATACAGCTCCCGCAGGAACTCCCGGTTCTCGGCGTCGCCATGCTGCCCGATCCAGAAGATCGCCTTCTCTTTGAGCTCCTCGGGGACGTCGTCCCGCTGCACGTAGTTGCGCAGCCCCTGCATCGCCCGGTGGCTCCCGTGCTGCGACAGCGCGAACACCGCCTTCTCCTGCACATTGCGGTCGGTCGAGTAGAGCAACACGGAGTCGAGCGCGATCACCGCTTCCTCGGTCGGCACCTGCGAGAGCCAGAACACCGCCTGGGCACGCACCTCGGCATCGGGATCGTTACGCACCACGTCCAGCATGATCTCGGCCGTCTCGTCGGTTTGCTGCTGCGAGATGATGAACACCGCTTTGCGGCGCAGCTCCACCGAGCCCTCGTCCCGCCTCTCCAGCACCTTGCGGAGGATGGGGACCGCCTGCTCGGCGTTCATCTGGAGCAGTGCGTTGAGCGCGGCGACCCTGAGATCGTCCTCGTGCCGCTGCGGCCTGGGCGGACGTTCGGGGCGTTCGGGACGTTCTGGGCGCGGAGGCCGCTCGACGACCACGGTGACTTCCGGCGCCGCGGCAATCGCCACGCCTTCGGCCGCCTCCGCATCACCCCGGCGCGCCAGGGTGCCCTGGACTCGGCCCAGCAGGATCTCGGCGTCGTGCATGGTGGCGGCGTCGGGATGCTCCTGCGCTTGCTGCTTGAGCAGCTCACGTGCCACTCGCAGGTCCCCGGTGTTGCCTCCGCGATACCGCGCGTAGGCCTCCCAGTAGTAGGCATCGGCCGCGTACCCGGAGTTGGGATACCGCGCCCGGATCCTAGCGAAGTAGTTGGCCGCCTCGCGGTAGTTGCCGGCGTTCAGCGCTCGGCGTCCCGCGCGGTACAGGGAGTCGGCGGGATCCTGTGGCAGCATGCCCGCCGGCAGCACCACGACCGTGGGCGCCACACTCGCGCTCAGCCCGGCCGCCGCAGCCGCCGGCTCCTGCGCGTGCGCCGCCGCGGTCACGCCAGCCCACAGGGTGATGAGTCCAAGCATCGTGGTCATCTTCCGCATCAGAGCACTCCTTGCACGCCGGCCATACCCGGCTGGCCGGTCAACGCCGTCTGCAGCCGCAGCATCACACTGCGCCGCTCCATGCTGTCGTCGATCAGATCCAATTCCTCGTCATCTTGCTGGCCCGCGAACTGCGAGATCTGCACCAACACCAGCTCGATGTCCTCCAGTAGCGTGCGCATCTGGGTGTCGTCCGAAGCCGGGGAGTCGAGCAGCAGCCGCGTGGTGCTGAGCAGCTGGCGGGCCTCGTCCGGTGAATCGCTCACCTGGCGTCCCATGCGCGCATCCACCCGGAACGTCGTGAGGAACATCTCCACCTGCCCCAGGTGCTCGCTCGCCGCGAACTGGTACGCTGCGCTCGGCCCCGCTGTCTCAACCGCCGGCTCGACGTCGGGGCCCTCCACGAGCTGCGTCCCTGCTCCCCGCGGCATCAGTCTCCCGATCCCGATGCCGAGCACCAGTGCGGCGGCAATGCCCACGCCCCAGCGCACCACGGGCGAGCGGAACGCGCCGCGCTGCCACCGCCAGGCCCGACGGGCGCGCTCAGCCTCTTGCGCGCGCTGCGCCGCCCGGATCGCCTGCCACATCTCTGCCCGTGGCGGCTCCGGTGGCCGGTGGTAGTCCTGCGCTGCGTCGCGCAGAAACTCCTGGAACTTCTCCTCGGTCATGAGGCCCACTCCCCGGCGAACTCCGCGAGCGATTCCCGCAGCTTGGCACGGGCCCGCGAGAGCTGCGCCTTGGAGGTGCCGAGCTGCATGCCCAGCACCTCGCTGATTTCCTGGTGGGTGTATCCCTCGACGTCGTGCATCACGAACACCATCCGGTATTTGTCGGGCAGCGCATCGATCGCGCCGCGCAGCTTCTCTTTCAGATCCGGCTCGGCCTGCCTAGGATTCCCTCCGACCGTCCCGGCCACATCCAACCCCACCTCGCGCTGCCGCAGCCGCTTTACCTTCCTGAGCCCGTTCAGGATCACGCTCACCGCGATCGACCGTAGCCAGGTGGAAAGCGCCGCCTCACCCCGAAACTGGTCGATCTTCTCAAAGGCCCGGATGAACGCGTCCTGTGTGAATTCCCGGGCCAGCTCCTCGTCGCCGGTCATCCGATACGCCAACCGGTGGACCCGGTCGACGTTCTCGTCGTAGAGCGCGCGCTCCGCTTGTGGCTCTCCGGCGCGGACGCCGGCGATCA
>JBDGYO010000183.1:0-5452 GCA_039584015.1 Gemmatimonadota bacterium
CGCAACGGCCTCCTCGAACAGCGACGCCGCCCGCTCGTAGTTCCCCGCATTCTCAGCGCTCACGCCCCGGGAGTAGAGCCGCAGCGCCTCGAGGGAACCGGTGGTGACGTGCGCTAACGGCTCACCAGCGCGGATCGTTCTCAGCGACTCGCCGATCCGCTCACGCAGCTTGGCCGAGAGGCGGTCCACGGCGGCGATGATCTCTCCGTCGTCGTCCGCGGTTTCGCGCAGCGCAACGAGAACCCCGCCGTCGGCACTTGAAACCAGTTGCGCAGACACTACGTACCCCCGCCCCAGCATGCCGATGTCTCCTGCGACGATGGCCTTCACTCCTTCGCGCTGCGCAAGCTCCCGCGCCAGTCCGACGTCGACCGGGGTCCCCAGCGCGCGGTTCATGCGCTCAAGCGCCCGCTCGATGGCCGAGGCGTCCATGAGTTTCACGACGGGCGACTGGGAGAGGTCGATACGGAAGGCTTCGGTCACCGAGGTGCCGAGCGTGGAGTCGGGGGTGCGGTCCTCGAAGTCGGCCAGGATGAGACGGCCGCGCTCGTCCAGCATCCCCGACGCCACGAGCGTCCCCACCGGCCCGATACCCAGCAGGCGCATCCCCATGTAGGCCACCGCGACCAGCGCGAGTCCCCCGAACGCGAGCCCGCCGCCCAGCACTGCCCTGCGCCACGTGAGCCAGTGCTGCACGCCGCCGGGAGGTGTGGGCACGACGGTCCCCGTGGTTCGGGCCAGTGCGCGTTGCCGCTCGAGGTGACCCGTCGTCAGCATGATGGGCAGCGCGATCACCAGGAGCGCGATCGCCCCCACCAGCACCCAGTCCGGCAGCCCGAGCTGCATCATGATGAGATACACCAGGCCGAGCACCGCCACCGCGCCGACGCCAAAGAGGGCCGCCACCCGCACGGGATGGCTCGCCCGCGCCGCCGCCTCGTAGTCCACCGCCGCAACCGGCTGGGTGCCCGTGGGCGTGATGCCGCCCGTGGGGGTGAGCATCGCCTCCAGATGGGGCACCAGCTCCTCGGCCCGCTGCCAGCGGTCCGCCGCGTGCTTCTCGAGGCAGCGCAGCACCAGCGTGTTCAACGCCGCCGGCACCGCCGGCCGGTGCGTGGTGCACGGCTCGGGCGCCTGGGTCACGTGCGCCGCCAGCACCGCCTGGGCATTCGTCCCGCTGAACGGCGGCTGGCCGCACAGCATCTCGTACGCCAGCGCACCCACCGCATAGAGGTCCGCCCGGTGGTCCACGTTGGGATTGGCCGCCGCCTGCTCGGGCGACATGTATGCCGGGGTGCCCAACGCCACGCCCAGCGACGTCAGGGACATCTCATCGGTGGACGCGCTCACCGCCTTCGCTACCCCGAAGTCCGTCACCACCGCGTGCTTCGCGGTGAGCAGCACGTTTTCGGGTTTGATGTCGCGGTGGACCACTCCATGCTCGTGGGCATAGGCCAGCGCATCGACCACGTCCCGCAGGATCCTCACCGCCTCGCCCAGCGGCAGCTCGCCTTCGCGGGCGAGCTTCGCGCGCAGCGACTCCCCCTCGATGAAGGGCATCACGTAGTACAGCAGATCGTCCTGGGAACCCGCCGTGAGCAGCGGGACGATATGGGGGTGCTGCAGCTTGGCGGCGAGCTGGATCTCGCGCTCGAACCGCTCGATGTTGACGCCGGCGCCCATCTCGGGGGGTAACACCTTGATCACCACCGGCCGGCCGAGTCGCACCTCCTCGGCGAGGAACACGCGGCTCATCCCCCCGCCACCGAGCTCCTGCTCGATGCGGTAGGTGTCGCCGATGGCAGCTGCGAGGCGCTCCAGGAGATCGGTCACGGGGAGGACTCCTGTAGCCTTTCCCGTCCAAGGTACGGCGTGTACAGCGCTACAGTACGGCTACATGCGGGGTGTGGCCAGAGCGGAAAGGGGAGGGTGTTGCTCGTGGTTTGATGTCGAGCAGAGGTCCTCTGATCCAGAGGGGCACCGCTAAGGGGCTCAAACCCGGCAAAATGTCACCTCAAATGCGGGTTCGTGTCGTCCGTTGCCGGGGTTGGGGAGAAGATGTCGTACTTTGCCGTACTTTGTGGGCACATCAGCGCCACGGACACACCGCATCGTGCCCCGCGGGCCCCAGTAGCCGAACGTTCGTACCGTCTTGGTCCATGACGAACATATTCAGCTCTTCAAACGAACCGTCAGGCGTGGAGAAGAACTCGATCCCGGCGGCCGACCACCGGATCGCCCGGCTCCATCCGCCTCCAGCGGTGGTCGTCGTCAACCTCTGGATGTTTTCCCCATCCGCGTCCATGACGTAAACATCTTGGAAGATCCACGGGCTCTTGCCCTCCGCGTCGCGAGACGAATTGAAGACGGCATGTGTCCCGTCTGGCGACCATGCGGCTGGTAGACCTGACGTGTACCTTGATGGTCGGCGATTGGTGCCATCAGCTTCCACGACCCATGCTTCCCAGTTCCCGTCTCTGACCGACTCGAACAGGATCCTGTTGCCATCGGGGGTCCAGATCGCAGAGGCGTTCCATTCAGTCGTGTCCTTGACTTGCGTCAGGCGCCTCACGTTGGAGCCGTCCGGATCGGCGAGGAAGAGATCGGTCCCACCGAGTTGAACTTCCGGTTGATAGCGCACGGTCGCGCCGGTCTCCCAAGTCGAGTGGAACACGAACCTGGTTCCGTCCGGCGACCACGGGTTCTCGACGGAGTACCAATTCTCCCCGGGCGTGTCGGTCAACCGCCGTTGATTGGAGCCATCAGCATCCATCACCCATATCGTTCGCTTGTTATTAACTGTTGCGATGTAAAGGATACGGTTGCCGTCAGGCGAGAAGATCGGCATATAGTCCCAGTCGCTACCACCACGCTTTGTGAGCTGCCGCATGTCGGACCCGTCTGCGTCCATCACGTAGATAGCCGCCCCTCCACCGTCATCCCGGTTCGATGCGAATGCAATGGCGCGACAGTCCTGGGAGAAACTGGGGATCCAGCTACCACGTCCTTCAGGCGTGTGCGTGAGGTTCTTGCCGAGCGTTCCGTCCGCATTGACGAGATAGATGTCCGCAGTGCTGTCTCGGTAGCTCACAACGGCGCGAATCAGCCTTGCGCCTGTCTGAGCTTCCGCGTCCGTCGGACACAGGGTCGCGCCGATCACGATGATGGTGACGAGGTGACTGGTTCGCATCCGCATCGTACACCTCCCGTGCAGTTCCTACAGCTTCCTCCGGCCTCGGTGCGAAACACCTACCACGCTGGATGTCCGTCGTAGACCTCGTTCTCTGTGAGCCGGTGGAGACTCGAGCCGTCAGCCTCGACAACGTATATCTCCAAATCGTTCATATCGGCCTGACCACCGACTCCATCACGGTTGGAATGAAAGGCGATACGGAGGCCATCAGGTGACCACGTTGCGGCCCCACACCAGCGTCCAGCGCCAGGCGTATCGGTCAGCTGCCGGGGCTCAGATCCGTCAGACCGCATGACAAAGATCTCCATACCGCCATTGTGATATGCTTGAAACGCTATCCACTGACCGTTGGGTGACCAGGAGGAGCATGGCGCGACGCCCGCGGATGTGTGCGTGAGTCGCTGAACGTCGCCACTGGCCAGGTCCGCCGTGTAGAGCTCAAAATGCTCGCCATCGGCTCGGTTGGAAGCGAACGTAAGTCGCGCTCCATCAGGCGACCAAGACGGGCACAGGTCGCGGCCGGGATGATCTGTCACTTGCCGCTCATTGGTGCCATCTGCATCGATCAAATAGACGTCCCAGTTCCCGTCACGGACCGAGAAGAATGCAATAGTGATCCCATCTGGCGACCACTTTGGCGCGGAATCAAACACCTCGTTTGACGTCACGCGTTGCACGTTTGATCCGTCCGCGTCCATCACGTACAGCTCGGCATCCTGTCCCCACGGCGCGGCTTCACCAAAATCGCGGTTGGACAGAAACGCGATCTTCGTTCCGTCCCACGACCACGCTGGGTTATTGCTCAGCTTGTCTCCAACCGTATGGGTGAGCTGCCGCACGTCGGACCCGTCCGGGCGCATGACGTAGATCTCCTCTTCCCCGTCCCGGGACGATACAAAGAGAACGTCTCTTTGGTCGTTGCCTTGGATTGGCGCCAGCAAAACGGTGAGAATGAAAGTCATAAGTAGGGGCGTCATGTAACACCTCCATCTTGGCCATCGCCCTGGCGGTCGCGTCGTCGGTGTGGCGTCCAGATGGAGGGCGTCGCTCTGGCGGCGGGCCGTCGAGGCCATCGGCGGTTCGACGGACGCCGCTAATGTGTCGCCAGGACCACCTCTCGCAAGAGTGAAAGCGAACAAAGCTTGTTCGGATTGCAGCACGAGGTTGGCTCTTCGCTTCCGAGTTCGTACGCAACAGACATCGCGGGCCCCGTCCCATAAACCGTTATAGGACATATGGTTGCTGTGTCGAATCGGCGAGGGCTTGACAACGGGTGCACTCTCTTGTAGAGTGTTCTTTGAAATAGAGAGAACTCTTAGAGAGAGTGCGCAGGCTTGCTGAAAGAGGGCATGATGACAAGCGACGACTTGAAGGCGGCGGAACGTCGCGTTTTCAGGACCGCGGTCGATCACGGGCTATGGGACGTGTTCCTCGCGAGTATGGTGGCGATGTTGGCCATCGCACCGCTGTTGAGCGAGACGATGGGTGACTTCTGGAGCTCGGCAGTCTTCCTTCCCGTCTACGCAGGCGTCTATCTGGCGATCCGACTCATCAGGGAGCACGTCGTCGTTCCTCGCGTCGGCCTGGTGCAGTTTGGCTCGTATCGCAAGAATCGGCTGCGACGATTTACGGTGGTGATGCTGACGTTCAACGTTGTTGCGCTGGTACTGGGCATCATAGCAGCCATCGCCGTGCAACGGGGAATGGGAGTGCCCTTCATCCCGATCGTGTTCGCACTGATCGTGCTCGTGGGCCTCTCGCTGGTGGCGTACTTCCTAGAAATCCCGCGTGTCTTCCTCTACGGCGTTCTGCTCGCAGTGGCGTCGTTGATCGGCGAGTGGCTATTCCGCCGCGGCTACGTCTCCCACCACGGCTACCCCGTCGCGGCTGGGGTCTCGGCCGGTGTGATCGCCGCCATCGGTCTGATCAAGTTCGCCCTTCTCATCCGGAGGCACGGCCCTGTCGGTGATGGGCCCTCACCGGCTGCACGCGATGGCTGATCGCTCCGGCGACTCACAGCCCCATCCGCTGAGCAAGATCGACCCAGTGGTCCACGCCCCAGCGAGGCTGATGGTGTTGACTCTGCTGTACGTCGTAGAGGCAGCCGATGCCACGTTTCTGGTCGGGCAGACGGGACTCACGTGGGGCAACCTCTCCACCCATCTGGGCAAGCTGGAGGAAAGCGGATACGTGACCGTCGAGAAGAGCTTCCGGGGGAAGAGACCCTGCACGCTGATTCGCCTCACCAGCGAAGGCCGC
>JBDGYO010000184.1:0-5425 GCA_039584015.1 Gemmatimonadota bacterium
CTGTTCAGGGTGGATCCCAATGGCTGATAACGTCCCTCCGTTCAACTTCAAGGAAGCCATCACCGAGATGGCCAAGCAGAACGCTTCCGACCTGCACCTCAAGGTCGGGCGTCCTCCGACCATCCGGGTTGCCGGCGACCTCTACCAGCTGAACCAGGCGCTGCTCAAGCCCGACGAGCTGAAGGCCCTCGCCGAGCAGATCATGACGCCGAGGCAGGTGAAGGAGTTCGCCGAGCACAAGGAAGCGGACTTCGCGATTGGCGTGCCGGGTGTGGGACGGTTCCGCACCAACGTGTTCCAGCAGCGCGGCACCCTCTCGTTCGTCTTCCGCTCCATTCCCTACGAGGTGAAGACGATCAGGGAGCTCAATCTGCCGGGCGTGTTGGAGCAGATCGCTGAGAAGCCGCGCGGCCTCGTGCTGGTGACCGGCGTGACGGGCTCGGGCAAGTCCACGGCGCTCGCCGCCATGATCCATCACGTGAACCGCTCGCGGGCCTGCAACATCATCACGATCGAGGACCCCATCGAGTTCCTGCATCGCGACGGCAAGGCCAACATCTCGCAGCGGGAGGTGGGGAGCGACACCCTCTCGTTCGAGTCGGCCCTGCGCCACGTGCTGCGGCAGGACCCGGACGTCATCCTCATCGGTGAGATCCGTGACCGGGTGACGCTCGATACCGCAATGAAGGCGGCAGACACCGGGCACCTGGTGTTCTCCACGCTGCACACGACCGATGCGACGCAGACCATCAACCGCATCATCTCGTTCTTCCCGCCGCACGAGCACAACGCGGTGCGCGCCCTGCTGTCCACGGCCCTCGCGGGTGTCATCAGCCTGCGGTTGGTGCCGGTCAAGGACGGGAAGGCTCGGGTCCCGGCCTGCGAGGTCCTGATCAACACGGCTGCCGTGCGCGACAACATCCGGGACCAGGAAAAGGCGCTCGCCATCCCGGACCTCATCAAGGAAGGGGCGGTGCAGTACGGGATGCAGTCCTTCGACCAGTCGCTGATGACGTGGTACCAGAAGGACATGGTCACGTACGAGGCAGCGCTCTTCTATGCCAGCAACCCGAACGAGTTCAAGCTCGCGATAAGCGGTATCAAGGGGACCTCCGACCGCACCTTTGCGGAGGAATCGCTCAAGAGCGCTTCCACGTCGTCCGCGGACGACGACATCGAGCGCTTCGGCCAGTAGTAGCGCCGTGTTCAAGAAGGTTTTGATCGCCAACCGCGGGGAGATCGCCCTGCGGGTCATTCGGGCGTGTCACGAGCTCGATATCGAGACGGTGGCCGTGTACAGCGAGGCGGACCGAGAATGCCTTCATGTGCGGTTCGCCGATGACGACGTGTGCATCGGGCCACCTCCCAGCCGACTCTCCTACCTTCGCATCCCCAACATCATCGCCGCGGCCGAGCTCACCGGAGCCGACGCCATTCATCCGGGGTACGGTTTCCTGGCGGAGAGCCCGGCCTTCGCGGAGACGTGCGAGGCGTCGGGGATCACCTTCATCGGTCCCACTGCCGAGCAGATCCGCAAGATGGGCGACAAGGCGACAGCGCGAGAGCTGGTGGCGAGCCTCGGCATCCCCGTAGTGCCAGGGTCGGACGGGGCCATCGAGGATCCGAACAAGGCGTTGCGCGTCGCCAAGAAGATCGGGTTCCCGGTGATCATCAAGGCGTCGGCCGGCGGGGGCGGGAAGGGGATGCGGGTGGCGCAGGACCCCGCAGCCTTCGCCCAGGCGTTCCAGCTCGCCCGCAACGAGGCGCTGGCGGCATTCGGATCGGCCGAGGTGTACGTCGAGAAGTTCCTGGAGCGCCCGCGGCACATCGAGATCCAGGTGATGGGTGACCGCCACGGGCGAGTCATGCACGTGTGCGAGCGCGATTGCTCGGTGCAGCGGCGACACCAGAAGCTGATCGAGGTGGCGCCCAGCCCCGTGGTCGATCAGGAGATGCGGGAGAAGATGGGGGAGTGTGCGGTCCGTGCCACGCAGGAGATCGGGTACGTGGGTGCCGGCACCGTGGAGTTCCTGCTCAACGAGGACGGGCATTTCTACTTCATGGAGATGAACACGCGCATCCAGGTGGAGCACCCGGTGACGGAGCTGGTCACCAACTTCGACTTGGTGAAGGAGCAGATACGCGTCGCGGCCGGCGAGCCCATCATGCTGAACCTGTCGGGCAACCGGCTACGCGGGCACGCCATCGAGTGCCGCGTGAACGCCGAAGACCCGTACCGCAACTTCCAGCCCTCCCCCGGTACCATCACCGCGTACCATCCGCCGGGTGGGCCGGGCGTGCGGGTCGATACGCACATCTACGCCGGCTATACGGTGCCGCCGTTCTACGATTCACTGCTGGCCAAGCTGATCGTGCACGGCAACACGCGGCAGGAGGCGCTGTCGCGCATGCGGCACGCGCTGGAGTCGTTCATCATCGAAGGGGTGACCACGACGATCCCGTTCTTGCGGCGGGTGATCGAGCACCCCGACTTCGAGGCCGGAGAGGTCGACACCAAGTTCCTCGAGCGGGAGACCGATCTCTTCAAGCCCGCCGCATGAAGCTCACGGTCTACTTTACCCCCTTGGGCGTCAAGCCGAACGACATCGCCGGGCGCCCCGTCCTCGTGGTGGACGTGCTGCGCACGACGACCACCATGGTGGCCGCGCTGGCCAACGGCGCCAAGGCGGTGCTGCCCACGGCGAGCGCGGAGGAGGCGCTGCGCGTCGCCGCGAACCTGGAGCGCGATACTGTGCTGCTGGCGGGCGAGAAGCGGATGCACACGATCGACGGGTTCGCGCTGGGGAACTCACCGGCCGAGATGACCGAGGAGAGCGTGGGCGGCAAGACGCTCGTGATGGCCACCACCAACGGCACGGGAGCGGTCGTGGAGGCCGAGCCGGGGAGGCCGGTCCTGATCGGCGCGATCACGAACTTCTCGGCCGCAGTGGAGCGAGCCAAGGCCGTCTATGCCGAGACCGAGGATTTCGTGATCCTCTGCAGCGGGCGGGAGCGCGCGTTCGCACTGGAGGACGCGTATGTGGCGGGCCGCTTTGCTCAAGCACTGATTCCGGGCCGGCAGCGGCGGTCGGCCGATTTGAACGACGCCGCGCTCGCGGCCCTCGAGCTGGTGCGTCGCTACGGCGACAAGTGGAAGAGCGCGGTGTCCGCCAGCACCGCCGCCAAGCAGCTCCGCGCGAACGGCTTCCGGAGTGACGTCCTGGCGGCGACGGAGGCGGATGTGCACACCGTCGTGCCCGTGTACGCCAACCGACTCGTGACCCTCCCCGACGGAGCCTGACATGGCGCTGACGCCGCGGCACAAGCAGGAGCTGCTCGCGATCGTCTCCCTGCTGGTCGGCGTCTTCGTCGGACTCACCCTGCTTCCCTGGGACATCACCGGTGCCGCCGGGCGCGTCATCGGCCGGTTCCTGTGGATGTCGCTCGGTATGGGAGCGGGCCTCCTGCCACTGCTCGGCTTTGGCGTGGCACTCGCCGGATTCGGGCGGTTGCCGCGGCTCGACATCACCCGTGTGGCGGTGCTGCTGGGTGGCCTGGTGCTGCTCATTCCCTTCGCCATCGCGATCGCCACCGGCGCGCGCGGTCCCGGTGACTTCCCGCCCGACTACGAGACCTGGAGCACGACGCAGCGGCTGACAGGCATCCTGCCCGCGCTGACGGCGACCGGCCTCGCTAGCGTGATCGGTGCTGCGGGGGCGGTGATCGTGGCGCTGTTGGCCCTCTCGGCGCTCACCATGTTCACGCTGGACTGGCATCCGTTCCGCCGCTTGGTCGCCGGCTGGAGGGCCGGGAGCCGGTGGGTGGGTGCTGATGCGGAATGGGCGGGTGTGCCCTCGCCCGAGCAAGAGGAGGACGAGGAAGGGGAGGGAGTGCAAGCCAAGCCCCAGCCGCTCGACTCGGCCGGCGCGATCCTGCGGCGCTTCACCAAGCGGCGTCCGCGTCCCGAAGACGCGGCAGACAGGCTGCCCCCCGTCGCGTTACTGCACCCCGCCTCCACCGAGGCCGCGCAGGACTGGGAGGACGAGATCGAGCGCCAGGGACAGGTGCTGATCGACACGCTGGCCACGTTCCGCGTGGAGGGGAGCATCGTGGGGCGCACCACGGGCCCCGTGGTCACCCAATACGAGATCGCGCCCGCGCCGGGCGTGAAGGTGGGTCGCATCGCTGCGCTGGCCGACGACCTGGCGCTGGCCATGCGCGCGCAGTCGATCCGCATCGTGGCGCCCATCCCGGGGCGGGGTGCGGTGGGCGTCGAGGTGCCCAATCCCAGCGCCCGCATCGTCACCGTGCGCGAGCTGCTGGAGACTGCGGAGTGGGAAGCCTTTCGGGGCATCCTCCCCATCGCGCTGGGGCGCAACCTGGAGGGGAAGCCGGTGGTGGGCGACCTGGCGCGCATGCCGCACCTGCTCATCGCCGGCGCCACCGGCACCGGCAAGTCCATCTGCATCAACTCGATCATCACGAGCCTGATCTACCGCTACACGCCGCTCGAGCTGCGGATGATCATGATCGACCCCAAGATGGTCGAGCTGTCCATGTACAACGCGCTGCCCCACCTGCGACACAAGGTCGTGACCAACAACCGCGAGGCGGCACAGGCGCTCAAGTGGGTCATGGTGGAGATGGAGCGGCGCTACGAGCTGTTCCACGCGAACGGCGCGCGGCAGATCCAGGACTTCAATCGGTACGTGCGGGAAGAAAGAGAGCTCGTACTACCGAATGGGAAGGGGGAAGCGGCAAGCGCGAAGGGTGGCGCGAGCGATCAGGAGGAGCTGGAATTCGAGGCGCCGCCCTACGACGAGGGGCCGCTGCCCTACATCATCGTGTTCGTGGACGAGCTGGCCGACCTGATGATGACGGTGCAGGGGGAGGTGGAGAAGCCGCTGGCAATCCTGGCGCAGAAGGCGCGCGCCACGGGGATCCACCTGGTGCTCGCCACGCAACGCCCCAGCGTGAACGTGATCACCGGGCTCATCAAGGCGAACTTCCCCTGTCGCATCGCGTTCCGGGTCGCTTCCAAGGTGGACAGCCGCACCATCCTCGATCAGAACGGTGCCGAGACGCTGCTCGGCAACGGCGACATGCTGTTCCTGCCGCCGGGTAAGAGCGAGCCCGTGCGCGTGCAGGGGTCGTTCATCTCCACGGGCGAGACCGAGAAGCTCACCAAGTGGTACGCCGAGGTCGCAGCCGAGGCGAAAGGTCCGCCGGGGGCGGAGGAGGAGGACATCATCGCCAAGATCGAGGCGATGGAGGAAGAGGAGGGCACGGGTGTGAGCGGGGCTGCCACGACCGGCGACCGGGACGCCCTGTTCAAGGAGGCGGCCCAGGTCTGCATCTCCAACCAGCTCGGCTCCACCTCACTGCTGCAACGCAAGCTGCGCATCGGCTACGGCCGCGCCGCCCG
>JBDGYO010000185.1:0-5589 GCA_039584015.1 Gemmatimonadota bacterium
TAACAGCAGCGATGACGGCGTGGTCACGCAGGCCCGCACGCAGACCCCACACCCCACGCACCCTTCAGCATACAGCACCGGTCGTCCGGCGTCATCGAGGCCGATCGCCTGTTCTCCCAGCGGACAGACCCTGGCACACACCCCGCACTCAACATCCTGAAAGGCGATGCACCGTTCCGGCACCAACTCGAGGGTAGCCATGCGGTACCCTTCCCATACTCGCTCGGGTACCTCTAGCGCCTCGGTGGGGCACGCCTTGGCACACAGCATCTCGTTGCACACGGTGCACGGCTGTACCTGTGGATCGATCATGGGAGTGCCCACCGCGAGACCGGCCCCGGGCGGCGCCGTCACGATCGCGTTGGCCGGACACACGTCGATGCAGTCGCCACAGCGCGTGCACGACGCAAGGAAGGCGACCTCGTCCATGGCCCCAGGCGGTCGAAACACCGGGAGGGGGGCCACCCGCCGCTCCGCGCGGCGCACCACCTCGTTCACGAGACGCCCCACCGTCTCCCGAAGGAAGGTCCGCCGGTCACTCTCGCTGCCGGTGAGAAAATCCGGGCCGAACTGATCGTCGAGCGGTCGCGGCATGAACCCAAAGGTATGAGCCCGCACAGCGGGGCGGCAGACCGGGCGTTGCGAGCGGGCCGATGTGAGCGAGCGCACAGCCGGCGACATGTCACTGCCGCCACGTTCACCCTTGGTGGCGACACCCTCTCTATGCGCCACCGACCTGACAGTGGCACTACGCGTGAAGGGCTGGTCGTGGAGGCCTCCGGGGGGGGTGGCGGCCACCGCCAAGGAATCAATCGGGAGCCCCCGGTAGGGGGCCGGTGCCCGACCCGGACCCTAGCGGACCTCCCTATGTGCCAATAACTTAGCTGTCCTTCAACCGACGGCATTGCGCCCATGCGTCGGACAGGCAGAACGTGGCTGCACCTTGAGCAGCCCGCCCTCTACGTGCTGAGGGCGGGCCTCTTGCTCTTCTGCCTACCGGTCGCCCTGGCCAGCTGCAGGCTCGATGACCTGGTGACATCCCCCAGGGACCCCGTGGTCGAGCTGGAGCTGCCCCGGACGATCGTGGGGGTGGCGGACTCGGTCCTGCTCACGGCGGTGGTTCGGGTCGACGGGGAGGTGCAGGACGGCGTGCCGCTCTCGTGGCGCACCAGCAACAGCGATATCGCGACGGTGTCGCCCCAGGGGCGGGTGCAGGGCCACGCGCGCGGGAAGGTCGTCGTCACGGCCAAGGTCGAGGGCGGTGCCGCCTCGAGCACGGCCGCGGAAGCGTCCGACACCGTCTGGGTGGTGGCCGCCAGCCTCGCCCTCTCACCTGCCGAAACCACGCTCACCAGCGCCGGCGACACCCTGTGCCTCGAGTACGAGGCCCGCGACGCCAGCGGCGCGACGCTCGCCATCGGGACGCCCAGCTTCGCCGTCATGCACGACCCCGACTCCACGGTCACCCTCACCCAGCCGGGTGGCTGTGTCGTGGGCAGGGGAAGCGGTCGGGAGGCCACGGTCCAGGCAACTCTGGACACGGCAACCGCCACGGCCGAGGTCACCGTCCGACAGACCATCACGAGCCTGGAGATCGAGCCCGACAGCACCGAGCTGTTGAGCCTGGGCGCCACGACACAGCTCGTGGCGCAGGCCACGGACCGCCGCGGGAATCCTGTGCCGGCGACCCTCATGGCCTGGACGTCGACCGACACGAACGTGGTCGCGGTCGACTCCGTCGGGGAGGTGACGGCCCGCGGGGCGGGTCAGGCGCTCGTACGCGGCTCGTCGGACGGATTGACCGACAGCACGGTCGTCAGCGTGACGCCACCCGACCTCAGCGTCACGCCCAGCACGGTGGGCGCCTCTGCCAAGGTGGGGAGCACCGCGCTCCAGACAGCGGACCTCTCGATCGACAACGCGGGCACGGGCTCGCCCAATTGGTCGGGCAGCAAGTCCTCCAGCTGGCTCAGCCTGTCGAAGACGTCGGGCGGGATGCCCGACAACGTGGAGCTCACGTTCGATCCCGCTGGCCTTGCCGTGGGCACGTATTACGACACGGTCGTGGTGACCGTACCGGGGGCGGCCGGCAGCCCTGCGGAGATCCCGGTGACCTTCGAGCTCACGCCATGTAGCGAGACGAGCATCGCGCCGGATGCCATCCTGGCCGGTGTCCTCACGACCGGTGACTGCGGGGCGCCGCATCGCACGGGAGGCTTGGCCCGCATCTACACCATTGCGGGCGCGCTGGGCGACACCGTGTCGCTGCGCCTCGAGGGCGATTTCGACGCCTACCTCTTCGTCGTCGACGCGACCGGCACCGTGCTGGCTGAGAACGACGAGTGTGCCGGCAACCTCTCGCGCGGACCGGCCTGTATCGAGGAGTTCGCGCTGCCGGGGAGCGGTACGTACGGGGTCGAGGCCACGAGCTTCACCGCGGCGGCCACGGGAAACTTCACCCTCCGGGCCATTGCCCCGACGGCGCCGAATGCCCCGCAGGGACTGGGTCAGTTCCGCAGCGACGGGACGACCCCGATTGCCGTCGGTGGAGTGACCAGCCAGACCACAGTGGTGTTCGAGGGGGCGGTGACCGACAACGACCCCGGCGACAGCTTGTGGCTCCAGATCGAGGTGCAGCCTCTGGGTGGGGCGTTCACCGGCACGCCGACCGCCACGAGTGCCGTGACCACCAGCGGGAACAGCGTCACCGTTACCGTTTCGGGATTGGCGGACAACACCAGCTACCACTGGCAGGCGCGCGCCGTCGACCAGACCGGCCGTCCCGGGGCCTGGGTCTCGCACGGCGGCAACGGCGAGGGCGACGCCGATCTCCATGTCGACACCGCTCCCGAGTCCCCCGTCACTCCGGCCAACGCCGGCCAGTTCAAGGTGAGTGGCACACCCATCGACACGAGCGGCACGACCGACGAGGCCACCGTCGTCTTCAAGGCGCTGCTCACCGACCCCGACCCCGGCGACTCGCTGCGGTTGGAGGTCGAGGTGCAGCCGGTCGGCACCGCATTCACCAACTCGCCGACCGCCATCGGCGCCAGCTTCGCCAGAGGAGCCGTGGGGCAGGTAGCGGTGCCCGGCCTGTCGGACAGTACCGATTACCACTGGCAGGTCCGCGCTCGCGATCGGACCGGCCGCTACAGCCTGTGGATCAGTTTCGGCGGCAACCTCGAGAACGCGGTGGACTTCCGCGTGGAGATCCCCTGATGCCTGACGCGTCCGAGAAGAAGCGCAAGTGGGCGAGGGAGGGCGCATCGGTGTGTCCCACGTGTCGCACGGGGGAGATCATGCCGCACTCCATGGAGTGCAACCACTGCCATCAGCCCGCGCCGAGACCCGAGCCCCCCGAGCTGCCGGCCGCCGAGGAGGTCGAGCGCAACGTCCGCCGGCACCTGGGCGCGAGCTATCAGATCAACAGTCTGCTGGGTCGGGGCGGCATGTCGCTCGTGTATCTGGCGCGGGAAAAAGAGTTGAACCGGCTGGTAGCCCTCAAGGTCCTACCCCTCCAGCTGGTGCTCGGAACCGCCGCCGCCGATCGCTTCAGCCGGGAGGCGAAGATCGCGGCGTCGCTCGACCAGCACCACATCGTTCCGATCTACCGGGTGGGGACCACGTCCAGCTTCCTGTGGTACACCATGAAGTACGTGAAGGGGCGCTCCCTAGCGGACGTGCTCGACGACCATGGAACCCTCGGCCTGGGTGCGACCCTCGACATCATCGGGCAGGTGGCCAGCGCGCTGCACTACGCGCATCGCCGCGGCATCGTCCACCGCGACATCAAGCCGGAGAACGTCCTCATCGACGAGGACGGTTGGGTGTGGGTGTGCGACTTCGGTGTCGCCAAGGCGTTCGGCGCCATCCCGCTCACCAATACCGGAGCGACGCTCGGCACACCCAGCTACATGTCGCCCGAGCAGTGCTACGGCCAGAGCGTCGACGGACGCTCGGACCAGTATTCCCTGGCGGCACTCATCTACCGATGTCTCGCAGGGCAGACGCCGTTCGTCGCCAACTCGCTCGGGCTCATGATCCGCAAGCAGTGTCTCGAATCCCCCAAGGAGCTGATCGAGGTGCGATCGGATCTGCCACCCCGGGTCTCGAGCGCGGTGCGTCGCGCGTTGAACAAGAAGCCCGACGACCGCTACCCCGACATCGTGCAGTTCATCGAAGCGGTCGGCGGGCGCGTGTCCGTGCGGATCACCAACCCGTCCCTGCAGGAGCTCACGCAGCCCACCCCGCTCCCGACGGAGTCGCCCCCGCGCGTGCCGCGGCAGCGGCGCTGGCGGCGGCCCCCGGCCCGCCTCGTGGCGGCGGTCGTCGCTCCACTGGCGGTGGCCGGAGTCATCCTGTGGCCGTACCCCGAAACGCCGCAGGACGCGACCGGCGGCGAGGGCGCTGCGCCGCCGGCGATGCTGGACTCGGTGCTGGCCGTGGCGGAAGCGGAGCAGCCGGTCCAGGGCGAGCGCACCGGTGAGGGTGCGCCGACGCAGCCGTCGGTCACGGCGCCGCCCCGCACCGAGCGGGCGACGCCTGGCACCGCAGCCACGGAGCCCGCGCGGCTCTGGGTCCAGTCGGAACAGTGGGGGTACGTGTACCTCGACGGCCGCCAGTTGCAGATGACGCCCATCCTCGACCTCCCGATTCCCGCCGGCACCCACACGGTGCGCATCGTGCGCGACGGCTTCGAGCCGTACGAGCAGGTGATCGTGGTCGAGCCGGGCGAGTCGGTTCGCCTCACGGGAATCGTTCTGCGGGAGCAGCGGCCGTAAGTGATACGCCGTCTCTTCGTCTGCCTGGCGCTCGCCGCGACCGTCGCGTCACCGAGTGCCCACGCGCAGACGGCCACCGAGCAACTGCAGTACGGCATCGAGGCGTATCGCAACCTGGAGCTGGACGCGGCGGAAGGCTTCCTGCGTCGAGCCCTGGCGGTTCCTCCTGAGACCGGCCTCTCGGCCGCCGAGCGCACCACCGCCCTGAGTTACCTCGGTGCGGCCGAGCTGTTTGGCGGAAGGCGCGACTCTGCCACCGCCGCCTTCCACCGCCTCGTCCTTCACGATCCCCGCTTCCACCTGGACGCGGTCGTCTTCCCACCGCAGGTCCTGCAGCTGTACGACGAGGTGCGGCGCGACACGCGTGTGGTCATTGCCGTTGCACCGGCGGACACCGCAATCGTCCTGGCACGAGACACGTTCACGGTGCGGCTGTACGCAGCGGCGTATCATGAGATCCGCGCGCGACTGATTCGCGATGACGGCTCCGTCTTGCTGCCGCTCTACGAGGGGGAGGTCGGTGACAGCCTGTTGCTTCGCTGGGACGGGCTCGACAGCGCCGGAGCACCTGCCGCCGGCCGCTACACCCTGGCCACCGCCGGCCGACTCGCTGTTACTACCGGAGCAGCAGCCGGCGGGCCCCGCACTGCGCAGCCTCAGCGCCGGCGTGGTGCTGGGTGGGTTGGCGGTGGCGTTGCCCGCGCTCGCGGGCTCGAGCAGCGAGGCCACGGACGCGCGGTTCGCGGTGGGCGGCGCGGTCACCCTGGCCGGGGTGATCGGGTTCTTCCGTCAGAAGCCGGGCCGTCCC
>JBDGYO010000186.1:0-5369 GCA_039584015.1 Gemmatimonadota bacterium
CTGACGACACGGAGCGCGAGGTGCCGAAGGTCGATCTGTCCTTCAAGAAGGACGAGTGAGCGACAGCAACCTCTTCGCCCAGCAGCGAGCCAATCGCCGCCGGTCGGCCATCCTTGTCACCATCTTCGTGGTGTTCTTCGCTTGGATCGGCTTCGGCGGCGATCTCTCTTTCTACCTCTACACGCTGGAGGCGCCCCCGGAGGCGTACCACCACCGGATCCCCTGGTTCGGCATCGTGGCCACCCTGTTGGGCCTCAGCATGGCCTACTTCGCCTGGAAGCGCGGTCCCAAGCAGGTGTTGTGGGCCACCGGCGCCTGGGAGCTGCTCAACCCCTCCAAGCCCGAGGAGCAGCAGTACGTCAACGTGGTCGAGGAGATGGCCATCGCCTCCGGCCTCCCGCGTCCCAACATCTGGATCGTCCCCGACAAGGACCCCAATGCCTTCGCCACCGGCACGGATGAGCTCCACGCACACGTGGCGGTGACCGAGGGGCTGCTCCAGCAGCTCAGCCGGGACGAGCTCCAAGCGGTAATAGCGCACGAGATGGCGCACATCCAGAATCACGACGTGAAGCTCATGACGCTCCTGGCAGCGCTGGTGGGCGTCGTCGTGCTGATCTCGGACGGCGCCTGGCGCTTCATCGGGCACGGCGGGCGGGTCGGTGGCCGTTCTAGTGGCGGCGGCCGCTCCGGCGGCGGCAAGAAGGGTGGGGCGGGGGCGGCAGCGCTGATCATCCTGGTGCTGTGGCTCTTCTCGCTGCTGCTCGCTCCCATGGTGTCCCGCCTGCTCGCGCTCGGCGTGAGCCGCAAGCGGGAGTACTTGGCCGATGCCACCAGTGCCCAGTTCACCCGCAATCCCGCAGCGCTCGCAGCCGCGCTGCGCAAGATCGAGGATGCCTCGGCCCCCACGAAGGCCATCAAGCGGGGCACGGCGCACCTGTGCATTGCCGACCCCCTGGGCCGCAGGCTCACGCACAAGGAGGGCGCCGTCGCCAACCTGCTGGCCACCCATCCACCGATGGCCGTGCGCATCGCCCGCCTGAAGAAGATGGCCTACCAGTACGATCGCACTGGGGTGCTCCCGGAGGTCATCTGACTCTCTCGGTCGTGGACTGGGCGCTGCTGGCCGTCGCGGCGCTCCTCACGGCCGCCCTCACCCTCTGGACCGTCAGGCGCTCGCGGCGCGCCATCACCCACTGGTTCGACCGCGCAGTGTTGCGCACCGCGCACCAGTTCCGCGTCCGGCTGAAGCGCTACCGACTGGTCAGCAAGCGTTCGATTCGGGATCAACTGCTGCAGGATCCGCAGGTGCTTGCCGCCGTTCGCGAGCACAGCGAGGAGCACGGCGTGACTGAGTTGGACGCCCGGGTGCGGGTCGAGCGCTACATCGATGAGATCGTCCCGTACTTCAACGTCCTATCCTACTACAAGCTGGGGTACAACCTCGCCCGGATGCTGGTGCACCTCTTCTATCGGGTGAGTTCCGAGTACCAGGATCGCGCTGCGCTCAACGCCATCCCCCGGCGGGACGTCGTGGTCTACCTCATGAACCACCGCTCCAACGCCGACTACGTCGTAGTCGCGTACGTCCTCGCCCAGGCCGTGAGCATCAGCTACGCGGTCGGCGAATGGGCGCGGGTGTGGCCGCTGGAGTACGTCTTCAAGTCCTTCGGCTCCTACTTCATTCGGCGGGGATTCCGCGAGCCCCTCTATCACGTGGTGCTCGAGCGCTACGTCCAGCTCATCACCCGCACCGGGCTCACCCAGGGGGTCTTTCTGGAAGGAGGGCTCAGTCGAAACGGCGCGTTTCGCACCGCCAAGATCGGACTGCTCGACTACATCGCACGGACCCTCGACGACCTGCCTGCCGAGCGCGACATCTGGCTCGTCCCGGTGGCCCTCAACTACGACCGGGTGCTGGAGGACCGTACCCTGATCATGGAGCTGCTGGACCGGGAGACGCGACCTGGCCGGGTGCGGCAGCTCACGACCGTCGTCCACTACCTGTTCTTCAACCTGATGCGGTTGCTGACGGTGAGCCTCAAGCGTTACGGCCGCGTGGCCGTGAACTTCGGGACTCCCGTCTCGGTGCGGCGGTGGGTGGAGCGCCAACCCGGCGTGCTGCATCGCACCAAAGAGGAGCGCCTCCCGCGGCTCCAGGAATTGGCGGACGACGTCATGGGACGGATCGGCGAAATCGTTCCCGTCACGCCGGTACCGCTGGTCGCCGCAGCGCTCCTGTCGTTCGGCGAGTCACTGGTGCGGGCCGATGCGCTGTTGGAACGGATCGACGAGTACCGCGATCATTTGCTGAGCCGTGGCGCGAAACTGGTGCAGCCGGAGCGCGGCCCTGACATCATCCTGGATCGGGCGTGGCGCATGCTTTCCATGCGGCGCCTGGTCGTGCACGAGCACGAGAGTTACGTGATTCTCCCGAAGCAGCGTCCCTTGCTCGAATACTACGCTAACTCAATCCGGCATCTGCTCCCCGGCACCGTGTTCGAGCCCACGATGCACCCGGCCCGGGAGTCCGATCCTCACCTGCCCCGCCTCTCGACCGAAACCAGGAGGCGGAGCGAGTGAGCGTCACCCCGTCGCGTTAGATTTCCTGCATGCCGGACCCCCTGCACATTCCTTCCCTCACGATCGGGGCACGGGTCGAGGACGACTTCCTGCTGCACAAGGTCGACTCGCGCACGTTGGACAGCGGTGACCCGTACGCGATCCTCACCGTGGGCAACGCCTCCGGCACGATCGATACCGCACCGTTCTGGAAGGAGCGGCAGGGCGAGATCGCGGGACTGCAACGCGGCCACGTGGTGCACCTGATCGGCGACGTCGCCTCCTACCGCGATCGACGCCAGCTTCAGGTGAGCTCGATCCGACACCTCCTCAAGGACAGCGTGGATGTTCGTGCCCTGCTGCCGTCGGTAGGTGCGGTGGATCGCTACTGGGAAGCGCTAGACAAGATGCGGCGGGCGATCACCAAGCCGCGCCTGCGGGCGGTCGTGGACCTGTTCTACGAGGAAGACACGTTCCGCCAACGCTACGAGCAGTGCCCGGCTGCGGTGGCCGGACACCATGCGGCGATCGGAGGCCTCCTCAAGCACACCACCGAGGTCACGGCCATCGCGCGCACCATCGCGAAAGCCTGTGGGGCCGATCAGGAACTGGTGATCGCGGGCGCGCTACTGCACGACATCGGTAAGCTGGAGAGCTATCGCTGGGATGGGCTGTTCGAGTTCACCGATCAAGGTCGGATCGTGGACCACGTCGTGCTGGGTGCGCTGATGCTGGACCGCCGACTCGCGGCGGAGACAGAGCCGCCCTGCACCCCGCTGGAGCGTGACATCCTGCTACACCTCGTTCTCTCGCACCACGGCAAACGAGAGTTCGGCAGTCCGGTCACGCCGATGACCCTCGAGGCCGAGGTGCTGCACTGGGCCGACAACGCCAGCGCCAAGACCGCGAGCATGGCGGACGTCCTGCGCAACGACAGCAATTTCCCTGAGGGCCTGGTATCGAAGACCCAGTGGACGCTGGATCACCGTCGGGCTTTCAGGGGGGCAAGCGACTGGGGGAGCGCGGAATAGCCGTGGAGAGTGCCTGCTCGGCCCGGACGAGCGCCTGATCGATCGCAACCAGCAACTGCCGCTCACGCCCGGGTGCCGCCGTGGCTTCCAGCAACCGGAGGGCGCAGCGAACCGCGCTCAGCGCGGCGTTGGCATCGGCAGCTGCCGCCAGCCGCCTTGCCTCCGGGCCTGAGGGCATGGAGAACCAGGGAGTCACGCACCCACGCTAGGATGGCGCGTCGCACCGGCCCGTATCCGACGCGCCGAGCACGGGGCAAAAAGTGATGTATCGCTTCCTGCCGCACACTGCCGACATCAAAGTGGCGATCGAGGCCGCC
Source organism: Gemmatimonadota bacterium (assembly GCA_039584015.1). Lineage (GTDB taxonomy): Bacteria > Gemmatimonadota > Gemmatimonadetes > Gemmatimonadales > GWC2-71-9 > WVYX01. The sequence goes on from JBDGYO010000186.1 coordinate 3,911, forward strand.
AGCTTCGAGGAGCTGCTCGCAGACGCGACCGTCATCGTGCGAGGCCTGCTCGCGGGCGAGGGTAGCGTCGAAACGAAGGAGGAGCGCCGGGTCACCGCCACCGGCGCCGACCCCTCCGAGGTGCTGCTGCACTACCTCCAGGAGCTGCTCTACCTGTTCGACACCGAGGGGTTCCTCCCAGCGACCGTGGACACCGATCGGTTCACTGGCAACGAGGCGGCGGCACGGGTCGGTGGAGAGGTGTACGATCGGGCGCGTCACGAACACCAGCCGGAGGTGAAGGCGGTCACGCGCCACGGGCTCCGGGTGGAACGGCGCGCCGAAGGGTGGTACGCGGAGGTAGTCTTCGACGTGTGAGGTGACGGAAATGGTAACCGCACAGATCTCGGTCGAGCGGATCGACGAATACCGCTGGCGCGTGAAGCGCGGCCACGGGATGCGCACCGAGGGGCTCATCTTTGCGGACGCGGAGCTGATGCACGACCTCGAGGGAGACCAGTGCGTGCAGCAGGTCGTGAATGTCGCGCACCTCCCGGGCATCGTGGGTCCCTCCATCGCCATGCCCGACATCCACTGGGGCTACGGCTTTCCCATAGGGGGGGTGGCGGCATTCGACGAGACGGAAGGGGTGATCTCCCCGGGCGGCGTCGGCTACGACATCAACTGCGGGGTCCGCCTGCTGCGCAGTCCGCTCACCGTCGACGACGTGCGGCCCAAGCTCGCTCTCCTCATGGACACGCTGTACCGCACCATCCCCTCCGGCGTTGGCTCATCGCGCTCCGACGTGAAGCTGTCTCCCAAGGAGTTGGATCGGGTGCTGGAGCGGGGGGCGCCCTGGACCGTGGAGCGCGGCTACGGCGAGGCGCGGGACCTCGAGTGCATCGAGGCCAACGGCTCACTCCCGGGTAACCCCGACGCGGTGAGCCCGCGGGCCAAGAAGCGGGGGGCAACCCAACTCGGCACCGTGGGGAGCGGCAACCACTTCGTCGAGGTGGGGTACGTTGCCGAGATCTACGACGGCGATGTCGCCAACCGGCTCGGTTTGAGGCCGAACGGCGTCACCTTCTTCATTCACTCGGGCTCCCGCGGACTCGGCTACCAGGTGTGCGACGACTACCTCGACACCATGGTGCAGGCGGCCCGTAAGTACGGCATCGACCTCCCCGACAAGCAGCTCTGCTGCGCGCCGCTCACGAGCCCCGAGGCCGACAGATACCTCGGTGCCATGAACGCGGCGGCCAACTACGCGTTCGCCAACCGGCAGCTCATGGCCCACTACGTTCGCAAGGCGCTCACGAAGATCTTCGGCGAGGACGCCGCGCAGCAGGCAGACCTGGTGTACGACGTCGCGCACAACATCGCCAAGTTCGAGACGCACGAGGTGGACGGAGCACCGCGGCGCGTGTGCGTGCACCGCAAGGGCGCCACCCGGGCGTTTCCCCCGGGCCATCCCGAGCTC
>JBDGYO010000557.1:0-2007 GCA_039584015.1 Gemmatimonadota bacterium
CCACGTGCGTCGCCCGATCCGTGGCCGGCTGCAATCGTGCCTCGGCGTGGTCCTCGAGGAGCTCGCCCGGGCGGTTTCGGACGATGGATGCGCGCTCATGGCCATCACTGGTGCTCGCGCTGGTGCGTACGCGGAACTGTTCGGCGTCCGGGAGATCAGCCCGATCGTCGCAGCTTACCGCGGTGTCCGCCACCTTGTCCCGCAGGCGGGCGCCGCCCTGGAGTTAGGAGGCGAGCACTCGACCTTCCTGCGCTTCGGCCCTCTCACCGACCGCGGCGACCGCGTCCTCGAGGACTTCGCCGTCAACGGCGCCTGTTCGGCAGGCACGGGAGCCTTCCTCGAGCAGGAGGCGCACCGCTTCGGGCTCTCCATCGACGAGTTCGGGAGGCAGGCCGAGGCGTCCCGGCGGTCGGTCCGAATCGCCGGGCGCTGCGCGGTGTTCGCGAAGACCGACCTCGTGCACAAACATCAGAACGGGATCCCGCTCGACGATCTTGCCTGCGCGCTGTGCCTCGCCATCACACAGAGCATGGCCGACGAACTCATCGGTGCGGCACCGGTGACGCATCCCCTGGCGCTCGTGGGTGGCGTCGCGGCGAACCGGGGGATGCGGCGTGCCCTCCGGGAGGTGCTCCGGCTTGAACCGCATGAGCTCGTAGTGCCCGACCGGCCCGAGCTCGCCGGCGCCATCGGGGCGGTCCTCGCCGCGCGCGAGCGACCCGACCGCTCCGGTCCGTCGCTCTCGGAGGCGATCGCGCGACTGGAGGCTACGGCGCCGCCGACCACGCCGCGCGTCGTGCTTGCGCCCCTCGCGGCGACCGGCGGCGCGTCGGCCCCACGCGCCGCAGCCGGGGGAGCTGGCGGCCGCGGGTCGGGTGACGGCAGCGTGCTCGGCATCGACATCGGATCCACCACCACAAACATCGTTTGGCTCGAGACGGACGGTGAGGTACGGGATACGCGGTCAGTGCCCACTCGCGGCGATCCACTCGCGGCGGTCGCGGCCGTGTTGCGCACGCTCGAGGAACATCATAATGCGGTCTCGCCGAGGGCGGTGGGGGTGACTGGCTCAGGGCGGCGGCTCGTGGCCGAGATCATCGGCGCCGATTTCGCGGTGAACGAGATCACCGCGCATGCAGCGGGGTGTACGCGGTTCTTCCCGAATGCGGATGCGGTCTTCGACATCGGAGGGCAGGATGCGAAGTACATCCGTCTCGAGCGGGGGGCCGTCGTCGGCTTCGAGATGAACAAGGTCTGCTCCGCCGGGACCGGCTCGTTCCTCGAGGAGATGGCGACCCTGCTCGGCCTCGACATCGTGGGAGCGTTCTCGGCCTCGACATCGTGGGAGCGTTCGGGGAAGAGGCGCTCCGCTCCCGAGCGCCGGTCGAGCTGGGCGACCGCTGCACCGTGTTCATGGGCTCCGAGATCGCGCGCCGCCTGCAGGAGGGCTGTGCACGCGAGGATCTCGCCGCCGGGCTCGCGTACGCTGTCGTGCACAACTATCTGGGGCGCGTCGTCGGGCGCCATCCGCGGGGTACGCACATCGTCTTTCAGGGCGGTGTGGCGGCGAACGCCGCGGTGGTCGCCGCGCTCCGCAACGTGTTGGGGCGCGACGTCACGGTTCACCCGTTCAACGAGGCGGCCGGGGCAATTGGTGTCGCCCTGCTGGCCGCACGGCACGTGAAGGGCCCGACCCGCTTCCGCAGTGCGGGCGGGCTCGATCTCTCCCGCGTCCGGACCCGGAGCCTCTCCTGTCGGCGGTGCAGCAACCGCTGCACGGTGCACATCACCCGGGGACCGTCGCGCCGTCGGTATTTCGCCGGTGGATTGTGTGATCGATACGAGGGCCGCGGCGACGGGAAGCGCTCCGACGCGCGGCCTGACCTGTTCGCGGAGCGCGACGAGGCAGCCGCCCGCTGGATTGCCGAAGCCCCGCTGGGGAGCGATGGCGTGGTTGGTATCCCGAGAGCGCTCCTCTTCCACGAGCAACTCCCGTTCTGGACCGCG
>JBDGYO010000187.1:0-6609 GCA_039584015.1 Gemmatimonadota bacterium
TACTGGCCCTCGGGGTTCATGGGGCAAAGGACGGTGATCATCCCGTCGCTGGACATGGTGGTGGTGCGGTTGGGCCCGAGCCCGGGCGGGTCGGGTCAGTACTTCAACCGGATGATTGGAGAGCTCATCGCAGCGCTGGGGGTCGACGCCGGTAGCTAATCGTCGGTGTCCAGCGCCAGCTCCACGTACCCCACCATCCGCTCCAGCGGCATCCGGCCCGTAAACCGCCGGCCGTTGATGAAGAAGGTCGGCGTCCCGGTTACGCCCAACTCCCAGCCGTCGAGGATGTCGCGCTCGACTGCGGACCTGGCAATCCCCTCTGTGAGGCAGCGGCCGAACGCCTCTCTGTCCATCCCGACCGCCTCGGCCTGTGTCAGCAGCAACTCATCGGATAACATGTCGTGCTGGCTGACCAACGCTTCTTTGTACTCCCAGAAGCGGTCTTGCCGGTGCGCGCACTCGGCCGCCTCCGCCGCCCTCATGGCATTGACCGTGAGCGCCGGAATGGGGAAGTGCCGCACGACGTAGCGCAGCGTGTCTCCGTAGCGTTCCAGGAGGGTCGGTAGCACCTCGGTCGCGTGTCGCCGGCAGTAGGGGCAGCCATAGTCGGTGAACTCGACGATCGTGACCGGAGCGTCGGTCGGCCCGTGCGCAGGCCGATCTTCGGCGGTGACCTCGAAGCGCTGGGAGGCAGCCCACGTGGCGGCGTCCGCCCCAACCTCCTCCGTCGTGCCCAGGTTCGGAATGAGATCCAGAGCGTGCACGCCCAGGAACAGCACGAGGCCCGCGACAATGCCGCCCAGGATCGCTGCAACCCTCAGGTGGCTCCTCTTGAGGCTGACTGCCACACGGTCACTGTCGTGGTGCATGGTCGTTCCCGCGCCTGCGTTAGGTAGCGACTCAATACCGCAGAGGTACGTCGGAGTGTCAAGCGGCGACTACGCGGTGCATGCTTGCCGCGCAGAATCTCGAATGCTACGTTGGCGCTTGAACCGACTCTGTCTGTCGAAGGGGAGGCGTCCATGAGGATTATCCGACTTTTCGTAGTAGCGTTCATGCTCACGTTTGCGGTGTCGGTGGGGATCGCGGCGTGCAGTGACGACGCAGGCACCTGCCCCGGCAGGATCTGCTCGGACTGCGCGGCGGGAGGCGACTGCAACATCACCTGTGATGCGGGAGAGCAGGAATTCTGTGGGCACTTCGGCTACTTCGAGGACCCGACGCTTCGGTGCGCCTGGTGCGACTAGCGGTGACCGCGCAGAGCACAGTCGGTCGGCGGCCGCGGTGAGCCTCGTCGGGTCTGCCGCTCCAGTCGAGCCCCACGGCCACTTCGATGGCTGTGGGGCTTTGGCTTGGAACGCTGTGGCTATGCGGGCTTCGCTGGGTACGTGATGAGAATCTGACGGTGCCGGTTGCCGTGGTGGTCGGGATGGTCGTGTGGTCAGTGGCGGCCCCACCTGCCACCGAAACCTCCGAGTACCACCCGTTCCGATCGCCCGACGCCAAGGCGCGGTACCTGGAGCTGTACGAAGTGATGGAGCGGGACCGGCCGGTCGTGTCCGAGCTACGGATGGTCGGCACGTCCTTGGGCCAGACCTTCGTGCGAGTCACGGGGCCGGCCAACGCGCCGCCACTGGTGATGCTGCACGGTGCCGGCGGCAGCTCTCTCCACTGGGGTCCCAATGTCGAGGCGCTGTCCGAGCACTACCGCACCTACGCGGTGGACATCATCGACGACTTCGGGCGCAGCGTGTACGCACGGCCGATCGACAACGCCGATAACTATGTGCGCTGGCTTGACGAGCTGTTCGACGCGCTCGAGCTTGGCAACGAGATCCATCTCGTGGGCCTGTCGTATGGCGGATGGATGGCGAGCCAATACGTGCTTCAGCATCCGAATCGTGTGGGGAAGGTGGTGTTGCTGGCACCGGCCGGTACCGTGCTTCCGCTGTCCGCTGGGTGGATCAAGTTGGCGATACTCACTGCCTTACCCCATCGCTACTTCATGAAGCGGTTCACGTACTGGCTGATGGAGGATCTCGCGCGGGGGCCCGATTCCGGCCGAGCGTTGTTGGATGATTGGGTCGATGCCGGGTTCCTGGCCGTGGCGAGCTACAAGCCGCGGCGCATGGTGCCTCCCTCGGTGCTGACCGACGAGCAATGGCGTAGCATCACGGTGCCAACGCTCTTCCTCGTGGGGGAGAACGAGAAGATCTACTCCCATGAGCGTGCGATCGAGCGCCTCTCCCGAGTGGCGCCGCTGGTGCAGGCTGAGGTCATTCCCGGCGCGGGCCACGATCTGTCGGTCGTGCAGGCCGAGCTGGTGAATCAGAAGGTCCTGGAGTTTCTGGCACCGTGACTGGCGCCGTCAGTCCCGAGTTTCTGGCGCTACAGGAGGTGCTTGCCGGGCGCTACTCGCTCGAGCGCGAGCTGGGGCGGGGCGGGATGGGTGTCGTGCTGCTGGCGCGGGACGTGGCGCTGGACCGTCTGGTCGCGATCAAGCTGCTGCCGTCCCTGATGGCCGGGCAACCCGCGCTGCGGGACAGGTTTCTACAGGAGGCCCGGACGGCCGCTGGGCTGTCGCATCCCAACATCGTCCCGATCCACGCGGTGGAGGAGCACGGCGAGTTCGTGTTCTTCGTGATGGGATTCGTGGACGGTGAGACATTACGTGAGCGTGTCGAGCGTGCCGGGCCGCTGTCGCCGCGGGCGGCCATGAAGCTGCTCCAGGAAGTAGCCTGGGCACTGTCGTACGCCCACGAACACGGTGTGGTGCATCGCGACGTGAAGCCCGAGAACATCATGATCGAGCGGGCCACGGAGCGAGCGCTCGTCGCCGACTTCGGCATTGCGCACGTGGCCGACTCCGAGGGGTCCACACCCAAGGGGCAGGTCGTGGGGACGGCGCGGTACATGAGCCCAGAGCAGGCTGCGGGCGAGGAGGTCGACGCTCGTAGCGACCTCTACTCCCTCGGGGCCATGGCGTTCTTCGCTCTGACTGGACGCCCGCCTTTCGAGGCTGCCAACCTGCCCGCGCTGCTGGCCAAGCACGTGTCCGAGCCCGCTCCGCGTCTCGCGGCGGTGCGCAAGGAGGTGCCGGCCAATCTCGCGGCAGTGGTCGATCGCTGTCTCGAGAAGGACCCGGCGTCGCGGTTCGACACGGGGCGGGAATTCGCCGAGGCGATCGGCGAAGTGCGAGGCCGGGAGCTCCGCGCCCCGCCACTCATGCGCAGCTTCCTGCGCAACGCCGAGGTGAGCACTGCCGTGATGATCACCGCTGCGATCGTCGCACAGGGCCCTGCGGATCAGGGAGCGGTGGGCGTGGTCGTGTTCATCACGCTCGGTCAGCTCGTGGCCGTCGCCAGACGGATGCTGCGCACCGGGTACACGTTCGATGACATCCGCGAGGCGCTCCTCGCGGAGGCACGCGTGCAGCAGGAGGAGATGGAGGCGACCCGGGAGGGGAAGTTCTGGCGACGCGTCTTCGGCTTCTGGAACCGTCTGTGGGCCGGCTGGTTCGGCCGCAAGTTCTTCAAGGTGGCCGGAGTCGGCATCAGGCCGCCCAAGCGCCAGGCGCTCCCGTCTGCCGATGCCACCGAGATCGTGCTCGGCCGCGCGGCGGTGGACGTGTTCGACTCCCTCCCGGCGGACGTCCGCGCGCGCTTCCCCGATGCCCCCAGTGTGATCCATCGGCTCGAGCACCGCGCGGAGGCGCTGCGCCTGCGCGGCGCAGCAGAGAGCGAGCTCACCATCACGGTGGCCGCGCTCGAGAACGTGCGCCTGGGGATGCTTCGGCTCCAAGCCGGTGCCGCCAGCGTCGACGATCTTACCCTGTACCTGGAGCGCGCCCGCGAGATCGGTGAGCATGTGAGCGCGGAGATCGCCGCAAGGCAGGAAGTGAAGGAACTGCTGGAGCCGTAGCCGACGCCACACGATTAGTTACCCCCTTCAACAATTCTGATACTTGCGCTCCCATTTGCGTGGCTACAGCTTACGCCGTCGCGCGAGCGCGTCGGCGCTCGGCAGCCGCATTGTGACGGCGCGGCAGTGGGGATCACGGCCAACATGAATCTCCCGAGGAGGAAGCGCCCATGGCCGATCTGAACATGAAGACCCTGGACGGTGGCACCACGACTGTTGGGCAGGACGCCGTCGACGCATTGGCATCGAGCCTCCAGGGCGAGCTGCTGACCGCCGATTCGCCGGGATACGACGAAGCGAGAACCATCTGGAACGCCATGATCGACCGGCGACCGGTGCTCATCGTCAGCTGCGCTCGGGCGGCGGACGTCGTGCAGGCCGTGAACTTCGCCCGCGAGAACGGGCTGCTAACCGCGGTCCATGGGGTCGGCCACAACATCGCCGGCAACGCCGTGTGCGAAGGTGGCCTCATGATCTCGCTCGAGGGTATGAAGTCGGTCCAGGTCGATCCCAAGACGCGCACGGTGTTGGTCGAGCCGGGCGTGACGCTGGGCGAGTTAGACGCCGCCACCCAGGCGCACGGACTCGCAGTGCCGGTCGGGATCAACTCCACGACGGGTGTTGCGGGGCTGACGTTGGGGGGCGGCTTCGGCTGGATCAGTCGAAAGCACGGCCTGACGATCGACAGCCTCATTTCGGCGGACGTCGTGACGGCGGCCGGAAAGACGGTGAAGGCCAGTGCCGACGAGAACGCCGACCTGTTCTGGGGCATTCGGGGCGGCGGCGGGAACTTCGGGGTGGTGACGTCGTTCGAGTTCCAGGCGCACCCCGTGGGTCCCGAGGTCCTCGCCGGCCTCATCGTGCATCCGTTCGCCGACGCCGGAAACGTGCTTCGTGCCTACCGGGACTTCGTCGCCCAGGCGCCGGACGAGCTGTCTGTATGGGTGGTGCTGCGCCAGGCGCCGCCGCTCCCCTTCCTGCCCGAGGAGGTCCACGGCACGGAAGTGGTGGTGCTCGCAGCGCTGTACCACGGCGACATGGCGGACGGCGAGAAGGCGCTGGCGCCGCTGCGGGCGTACGGCAACCCGCACGCCGACGTCATCGGTCCAAACCAGTTCGTCGACTTTCAGGCGGGCTTCGACCCGCTGCTCACGCCGGGCGTGCGGAACTACTGGAAGTCGCACGACTTCCCGGCGCTGAGCGACGACGCGCTCGACACCCTCCTCGAGTACATCGGTAAGCTGCCGGGCCCCGCCTGCGAGGTCTTCATCGCCCACATGGGAGGGGCGACCAGCCGAGTGCCTGCCGACGCGACGGCGTATCGCGGCCGTGACGCCCAGTTCATCATGAACGTGCACGGCCGGTGGGAGGACGCCGCCGACGATAAGAAGTGCATTGCCTGGTGCCGGGAGCTGTTCGACGCCACCAAGCCTTATGCTACAGGGGCGGCGTACGTCAACTTCATGACTGAGGAAGAGGGCCAGCGAGTGCAGGAGGCCTACGGCGACGGCTATGGGCGGCTGGTGGAACTCAAGAACAAGTACGACCCAAACAACCTGTTCCGCCTCAACCAGAACATCCGACCGAACGGAAACAAGTAGACACGGGCTGTAAAGCTCGAAGGCCCCACGGTCTCCCAGGAGGCCGTGGGGTTTCCTTGTTCCTGGCCCTCGCGCCCTCCTGACGCACGCTGCATCTTGTCAGTCGCACCACCTGTCCACGTGACCGCCCAAGACCGTCCGGAGGTAGCGATGCGACGTCTCGGTTCGTGCCTGGCCACCCTGACCTTCGCGCTGGCAATCACGACGCCCACCCTGGCCCAACAGGAGCAGGTTCTCCCCGCACCGGATCGCGAGGAAGGCGAGGGTCCGTTCGACCGCCTGGTGCTGCGCGGCGCCATCGTGATCGACGGAACCGGGGGGCCGCCGCGCGGGCCTGTTGACATCGTCATCGAGGGGAACCGCATCGCGAGGATTGCCGGAGTCGGCGTCCCGGGCGTCCCCATCGATTCGAGTCGACGGCCCGAGGCGGGCACCAAGGAGATCGATGTGGAAGGGATGTATGTGCTGCCGGGATTCGTGGACCTCCACCTCCACACGGGCGGTGTGCCGAAGGCGCCCGAAGCAGAGTACATGTACAAGCTGTGGATGGCCCACGGGATCACGACGGGGCGCGGAGTGCCGTTCCTGTCGGATGTGGACTGGACGTTGAGCGAGCGGGAGCGGAGCGCGAAGAACGAGATCACCGCGCCGCGCATGTTCCTGTACCAGCGACCGGGGCAGGGTTGGGATCGTGGGCCCGTGCGTACCCCCGAAGACGCGCGTGCCTGGGTGCGCTGGGCCGCCGAGCAGGGCATCGACGGCATCAAGCTCGTCGCATACCCGCCGGACATCATGGCGGCGTTGCTGGACGAGGCACGCAACCGTGGGCTGGGAACCACCGCCCATCTGGGGCAAACGGGCGTGGCGCAGATGAACGCGCTGGATGCGGCGCGGCTCGGCCTCGGTACGGTGACGCACTACTACGGGCTGTTCGAGGCGATCTACGACGACCACGACGTGCAGCCGTGGCCCGCCGACATGAACTACAACGACGAGCAGCACCGCTTCGGACAGGTCGCGCGGCAGTGGAACATGATCCACCCGCCCGGATCGGACGAGTGGAACGCGATGCTCGCCGAGCTCAAGG
>JBDGYO010000188.1:0-6229 GCA_039584015.1 Gemmatimonadota bacterium
CCAGGCGCTTCACGACATCGGGGGTCAGCGCCACCCGACGCTCGATCGCGCCGCTCTCTGTTGGTACGGAGATGATCACGAGCTTGGCTCCTGAATACCGATTTGACCTTCACCCAAATGAAGAGCGGGATATCGGCAGCGGCAGCCCCTTCCGACGGCTCGCGGCCGGGTCGGCCACGTGTCGATGCCACAAGGGGTTACCCCCACCTCACGCCCGCACAATCCTAACAGCGAATTTCCAATTTTTGTGATAGGCTCTATGAACGACCTATTAGGAATCGACTGCGCCGCGCTCAGCGGCGCGCGTAATCTAGGAGCTCCTGCAACCGCGGCGGAACCGGTCGCGGGAACAGATCCTGGGCCGCCACCGTGATGACCCGCGCCCGCGCTCCGGGGGCTCCCTCCGCCCCGTCGGGCCCCGGGTTGCCGTCGGGCCCTTTGGCCCCGTCGTTGCCGGCCTCGCACCGCCGTCCCGTGGCCGCGCCGCCCTCGCCCCCCGGCCCGCCGGTACCGGGCTTGCCACCCTGGCCTCCCGTTCCACCGGTGGCGTAGGCATCCACGAGTCCGGCCAGGTAGGGTAGCTCGTTGGGGGCCATGACCGTCACGTGCCCTCCCGAGCCACCCGGGGCCCCGGGGGTACCGTTGCTCCCCGCGCCACCCGCACCACCATTGCCGCCAGGACACCCCTCCTCACCGTCGGCTCCCGGCGCTCCCGCCTGCCCATCCAGACCGCGGCCACCGCGACCGCCACGCGATTCGACGACCAGCCAGTCCGAGGGGGGCGCCAGATCCGCATCCTGGAAGAGGTAGACGGGCGGCGCGGTACCCACCTCCACGCTCACTACCAGCAGGCGCTCGTAGAACGGGGAGCTCAGGATGTCCAGCCGCACGAGCACGTCGGGACCGGGGTAGCCCGGCTCGCCGCGGCGACCGCCCCGGCCATCGAACCGGAAGGCGTGCGGCATGCAGGAGTAGTCAGGAGTCACCACCCGGGTCACCGAGATCGAGCGGTCGGCTTTCAGCTCCGCCGTGAGCCGGAAGCCCTCCATGACTGTCTCCATGGGGTCGCCCGCCAGATTCCAGTCGCCGTCCTCCTGTGATACGGCCTCCTGGCTCCAGCGCCGCAGGAAGATCACGTGCAGCGGCGGGGGGTTGTCGTCGTCGTACTTGCGGGAAAACGGGATCGCTCGCCCATCGGCCAGCACCGCCTCGTAATCGGCCCGGATGGTCCGGCCCGGGCACGCCCGGCCTGGCATGCGCATGTTGATCGAGGTGATCTGGGCGACGAGCGCCGGATCGGGGGCGTAGTCGGGAGGCGGCTTGGAGCCGCACGCGGTCAGACCACCTGCCAGAGTCAGAGCGGCCAGCGCCGCCGAGTAGTTCTTCAGCATCTCAACCTCCCCTGGTGTGCATCTCCCGATGGGGGTCCTGGCGCAGCCGCTCCAGCAGGTAGAGGGGTCCCCGCTCGGGAGCGGACAGCCGCTCCTCGGCGCCCCTGTCGCGGCGGCCCTGCCAAACCTCGGCGATCACGGCCGCGACCTCAGTATCGGAGGCCCCTTGCCGCAAGCGCGTCTTGAGGTCGGTGCCCGCATCCGCGTAGAGGCAGAGCAGCCACATTCCATCGGCCGTCAGCCTGCTTCGCCCGCAGCTACCGCAGAACGGCGCAGTGGTCGAGGCGATGATACCGACCGTCGTACCATCCGGCAGCGCGAACCGCTCGGCCGGGGCGCGATGCTCGCCCGGCTCGGCCAGCGGCTCTACAGTCCCAAAGCTGGCCTTCAGGATGGCCAGCATCTCGGCGCGCGAGACAACCTCGTCGGGCGACCAGCGAGTGGCCCCTCCCACATCCATGTACTCGATGAACCGCACCTCGAGGTCGCGTGCGCGGCCAAACTCGAGGAGGCTCACGATCTCGTCCTCGTTGAAGCCGCGGACGACTACGGTATTGAGTTTCGTGCCGCGGAACCCTGCCTCGCGGAGGGCGTCGAGTCCAGCCATTACATCGTCGAGTCGCCCGCGGCGAGCAAACTCCTGAAACCGCCCCGGTTGCAGCGTATCGAGGCTCACGGTGACCCGCCCCAGTCCGGCGTCTCTCAGCGGACCCGCGTAGCGGGGAAGTAGCAACCCGTTGGTCGTGAGGGCGAGGTCGGCGATACCGGGGACGGTGGCGAGGTCGGCGACCAACTCGACCAGGTCTCGCCGCAGCAGCGGCTCCCCGCCCGTAATGCGGACCTTCGTGACCCCCAGGCCGCTGAAGATGCGCACCAGCCGGTGCATCTCCTCGTAGGTGAGGATGGACTGCCGAGGGAGCCATACATACTCTTCCTCCGGCATGCAGTAGCGGCACCGCAGGTTGCAGCGGTCCGTGACCGATACGCGCAGACTCTCAAGCGAGCGCCCGAGTACGTCCGGGAGGGACGGCAAGATGCTCATAGCCTGTGATTGTAAGGGAGCCATGGGCCCAAGGCCAGGGTGGCGACCTCTCGGCTTCCTGATGGCGGGTTGCCTCGTGGCAGCGTGCCAGGCAGGGCCCGATATCTCCCCCGGGGTCTCGTGGGAGCTCGCGGAGCACCGGGACGCGACCATCGCGGCGGTACGCTACGACCTCGTGCTGGCCGTGCCGTCGGCCCTGGATGAGGCCATCGAGGGAACGCTCACGTTGACGGTCAACCTGCGGGACGCGTCGGACCCGCTGGTGCTCGACTTCACCGCGCCAGAAGGCAGCGTGCTGGGCGTGTCGGCGCCCGGCGACGTCGTGCCATATGAACACCGCAACGGTCACCTGATCCTTGCGGCGTCGGCACTGCAACCCGGCGAGAACACGGTCAAGATCGATTTCGCGGCTGGTGAGAGCTCTCTCAATCGCAACGAGGAGTTCCTCTACACGCTCTTCGTGCCCGACCGCGCCTCCTCCGCTTTCCCGTGCTTCGATCAGCCCAGCATCAAGGCAACCTACCGCCTCACGCTCAGCGTCCCGCAGGGGTGGTCGGCGGTGGCGAACACCCCCGCGGTCCGGAGCGACACGGCCAACGGCTGGCGCACGGTCGCGTTCGCCGAGACCAAGCCGCTGTCCACCTACCTGTTCGCGTTCGCTGCAGGGGTGTTCCAGGTAGAGACCGCCACTCGGGCGGGGCGCACGGTGCGTCTCTACCACCGGGAGACCGATCACGATCGCGTGGCACGCAACCTGGAGGCGATCCTCGATCTGCACGGCACCGCGCTGGAGTGGCTCGAGCACTACACCGACATCCCCTACCCGTTCGAGAAGTTCGACTTCGTCGCGGTGCCCGCGTTCCAGTACGGCGGCATGGAACACCCCGGGGCGATTCTCTACCGTGCGTCGCGGCTGTTTCTCGATGAAGCAGCCACCCAGAACGAGTACTTGCAGCGCGCCTCCCTCATTGCACACGAGACGGCCCACATGTGGTTCGGGGACCTCGTGACCATGGCGTGGTTCGACGACGTGTGGATGAAAGAGGTCTTCGCCAACTTCATGGCGGCCAAGATCGTGAACCCGTCCTTCCCGGAGATCCGCCACGACCTGCGGTTCTTCCTCGCGCACCATCCGTCCGCGTACGCCATCGACCGGACCGAGGGAGCAAACCCAATCCGCCAGGAACTGGAGAACCTCAACGAGGCAGGCACGTTGTACGGTGCAATTATCTACCAGAAGGCACCCGTCGTGATGCAACAACTGGAGCGGCTGATCGGCGCGGAGGCGATGCGCGACGGGCTACGGGAGTATCTGCAGACCCATGCGTTCGCCAACGCGACTTGGGCCGACCTGGTCGCGATCCTCGACGGCCGCGCGGACGACGATCTCACGGCCTGGAGTCAGACGTGGGTGGAGGAGGCCGGACGGCCGACCGTGACCGCGACACTCGTGCGGGATGGGGCGTCCCCCACCGCTTTTCTCGCGGTGAGCCAGACCGATCCGCGCGGCCGCGACCTGCAATGGACCCAATCACTCTCCGTGCTGCTCGGATACGGGGACACGGCGCGCACCGTGCCCGTGACCCTGGCCGGCAGAGAGATCCGTCTCGAACTCAGGAACGTCGTTCCGCCGGACTACGTGCTGGCCGGCGGTGACGGCGGGAGCTACGGACTGTTTCGACTCGACCCGCACAGTCGCGACCATCTGCTCGACCACCTCCCCACGATCAGTGATCCTTTGGCACGTGCCGTGGCCTGGGCGGCGCTATGGGAAGCGCTGCTGTATGCCGACCTGTCGGCGGAGGCGTTCCTCGTCCTGGCCCTGCGGGCCCTGCCCCACGAGACCGACGAGCAGAACGTGCAGCGCATCCTGGGCTACGTGCGCCCTGCATTCTGGCGGTACCTGTCCAGCGAGGCGCGCGTGCCCCTGGCACCGCGGCTCGAAGCATTGCTCTGGGAGGAGCTCCAGCGGGCTCGCAGCACGAGTCTCAAGGCGACGTACCTCGACGCATTCATTGCCACGGCGCTTTCGGCCGAGGCAACGGCGCGGCTCGAGGCGCTCTGGCGCGAGGATCTCGAGATCAGCGAGCTGCCGATGTCGGAACGCCGCTTCACCGCGCTGGCCGAGGCCCTCGCGGTGCGCGGTGTTCCGAACACCGAAGAGATCCTCGCGGAACAGCTCGCGCGCATCGAGAATCCGGACCGTCGCGCGCGGTTCGCGTTCATCAGGCCCGCACTACTGGACGACCCCGCGGTGCGCGACTCGCTGTTCGAGCAGCTCAAGCAGGCGGAGAACCGGGAACACGAGCCCTGGGTGCTCAGTGCCGTCTCGGCATTGCACCATCCGCTACGGGCGGCATCGGCCGAGCACTACATCCGGCCCAGCCTCGACCTGCTAGAGGAAATCCAGCGGACGGGCGACATCTTCTTCCCGCTGCAATGGCTCAACGCGACGCTCGACGGTCACCGCTCGCCCAGCGCTGCGCAGACGGTCAGGGAATTCCTGAGGGAGCGTCCAGACCTTCCCCCACGACTCCGGGGGAAGCTGCTCCAGGCTGCAGACGAACTGTTCCGGGCAGCGATCTTGTCTCCGTAAACTGTTGACCTCGTTGCGGTATCCAACCGTGTGAGCCAGGTCACACCGAGGTTATGTTCCATCGTGTACCAAAAGGGAGACACATCGCGAGACACGTGGGGAACCTTGTGCGATCAGCTACATCGGGGGAACCCCCAATTGCTTATATTGAAGTGGGTTCCCCCGGCAGCAGGCACGGAAGGAACTCTGGCACGGTTCTCGCGTTCACTGTACGTGGGAGTAACGACACCAACGAGGTGACCGAGCGCGAGGCTCGCAACCTGGAGACCGCATGACTGGATGCACTGAGAGCAGTCTTGGCCTGATCTATCGGGAGCCCGGCAGTGGAGGCCATGCTGCAGCCCATCTCCGCGGAAGCCGTAGTGATTCGCGAGTCCGATGAGGCGGGCCACCGGTTTGCGGTCCCGATCACCTTCCCCGACGGCATCGGGCACGGCCACGTGGTGGCGCGACTGTTCCGCTATCGCGACACGGTGCGCTTGGATGTGGAGATCGCGCACAACCGGATGTTGGCGCGTCCCGGTGGCGGCCTGTCCGACCGACGCTGCTACCTCAACGACTTCGTGGCATCGGCCTCGCTTCCCGCGGGCAGCGAGGACGTGCCGCCGGACTTCGTACGGAGCGTCCTGCGCGGCGTGCGCAGCGCGCGCGACGCGGTGCAGCGGCACAACCGCGAACAGACGGCACCGTGGAACCAGGTGAGGGTCGTCGCGGGCTAATCGGTATCAGAGCGACATCACGAGGGTCGGCGGCTGCTTCATCCGCCGACCCTCTTTGCGTACCCGCGTCTCACTGCATGGGCACCGTAATGGCCGCCCACGAGTTCGTCGGGTCTATGGTGTAGCGCGCATCGCCAATGTACACCACGTGCCCGCTACGGCGCCGCTCCGCCACGAAATACGGGAACCGCGCCCAACTCAGGAACTTGCGGGCGTTTGGACCGCGCGTGGCCGCCACCGCGATTCCCGACGGGTGGCGATCGATCACAAACTCGTCCAGCACGAACCACGGTCGACGCAGCCAGTCGAACGAGCCGAAGCGATAGACCTCCCCGTCCTCGATCACCACCCAGCGACGCAGTGGATTCGCCGGCATGGGTGCCGCCATCAGTCGCACCGGCTCGGCGTACTCCATGGCCGCGAGGGAGCGGCGTATGACTCCGCGGGCCGCGAGGTTGGAGACGCCCATCGCACCGATGTA
>JBDGYO010000006.1:0-20263 GCA_039584015.1 Gemmatimonadota bacterium
TCTCTCCCGCATCGACTTCGAGGACGAGAAGGTCTATGACCAGATTTGCACCGGCGACACGGTGGGGGTGTTCCAGATCGAGAGCCGGGCGCAGATCCAGATGATCCGTCGCACCCGCCCGCGCCATCTGCACGATCTCGCCGTCGAAGTGGCGATCGTCAGGCCCGGTCCCATCGTAGGCGGCGCCGTGAACCCCTATGTACGGCGGCGCGAGGCCGAGCGGCACGCCAAGGAGCGCGGACTTCCCTACGAGCCGCCGGTGGATCACCCCCTCCTCAGGGAGGCGCTCGACGAGACACTGGGCGTCATCATCTATCAGGATCAGGTGCTACAGGTATGTCACGCGCTGGCCGGCTTTACCGCGGGACAGGCGGAGGCACTACGGCGCGCCATGAGCCGTCGCAGGTCGCTCGAGCTGATGGAGAGCTTCTGGGAGGAATTCCTCCAGGGTGCGTGTGCACTCGGTGTTTCCGACGCCACCGCGCGCAAGGTGTTCGAGCAAGTCGTGGCCTTCTCCCAGTTCGGCTTTCCCAAGTCACATGCCGCGGCTTTTGGCTTGCTCGCCTATCAGTCGGCGTGGCTCAGGTACTATCACCCGGTGGAGTACTACACGGCGCTGTTCAACAACCAGCCGATGGGATTCTACTCGCTCGACGCGCTGGGACGCGACGCGGCACGACACGACGTGGGCATCCGCTTGCCCGACGTCAATCGCAGCAACGTCTACTGCACCGTCGAGGAGGGAGAACTTCGCATCGGGCTCGGGTTCATCCGCGACTGTGGGTGGGAAGTGGCTGAAGAGACGGTGGCCGAGCGGGAGCGCAACGGTCCTTACCGCAGCCTCGGGGACCTGGTGCGCCGCGCACCGCCCAAACTCTCACGCGACGCGATCGAGAATCTGGTGTGGGTCGGAGGCTGCGATGGGCTGGGACTCACTCGCAGAGAGCTCCTCTGGCAGGTAGGTCTGTGGCTTCCACCCAAGGCCGAACAATCCAATCCCGCGCGCGCGCGCCGCCAGCTCGAGCTTCCCCTCGTACATCCCTACGAGCACCTACCCTTCGGTGGCGTCACGAGCGACGAGCGGCTGGTGGCGGAGTACGACGTACTGGGGTTTTCGGCGAGCGGACACCCGTTCTCCATGATGCGTGATGCGCTACCACCCAGGGTGTTGCGCAGTGACCGGCTGGAGGAGTTGGAACACGAGGAGCCGGTAGAGGTCGCCGGCCTGGTGGTGGCGCGCCAGAGGCCCGAGACGGCAAATGGCTACACGTTCATCCTCATGGAGGACGAAGCGGGAATGATCAACGCCATCGTGCGGCCCGACATCTACGAGCGGGACCGTGTAGCCGTCCGCGGCGAGCCGTTCCTCTGGGTCCTGGGCACGTTGGCAAAGGACGACGGGACGGTGAACATCATCGCGGAGCATGTGCGACCGCTCAAGCTGCGGAAGTCGAACGGCGCTCGTCCCGGGCGCACCGCGCGGGGCGGCTATCGGCGGGAGAAGCTCATCGCGGCACTGCCGAGCGGCGACTCGCCTGGTTCGCCCTACAAGTTCCTCAAGCAGCTCAGGCGCAACGCCCCACCGGCAAAGAGCTGGGGGTAGCACCACGGGAGTTGCCAGAGTGGAGCAGTCAGCGCAATTTCTCCCGATCCCGAACCTCCAGTCGAGCGCCCCCCATGAACCAGGACATACGCGCGGATTATTGCATCGCGGGAGCCGGCCCCGCAGGTGTAGTACTGGCCACTAAGCTGGCGGCCTCCGGAAAGCGGGTCGTGATCGTGGATCAAGGCCCTCGCTTCACCGAGGCGGATCGCAGCAACATGCTGCGTCACAGCACCGAGACGCTGAACGACTTCGCCGACTACAACGACGCGGTCGGCGCCGCTACGGTGGCGCCACACAGCTCGGCGAGTCCGCAGGGCCAGGTCGTCGACTGGCCCGCGCAGCGACTGTTTGGCATCGGCGGTACGGCGCTCCACTTCGAGGGCATCATGGGGCGACCGCGCGAGGACGACCTACGGGTCAGGTCCCTCTACGGATACGGACGCGATTGGCCGCTGACGTACGCCGAGCTGGAGCCCTGGCTGCTGCGGGCCGAACAAGAGGTCGGTACCGCCGGCGCGGACGACAACCCGTACGCCTCCCCGCGGTCCGGCCCATTCCCCATGCCCGCGCACGCGTTCTCTCACTTCGACCGGGAAATCCTCGCGCCCGCGCTGAAACGGCTGGGGATTACCGGGCACTCCTGCGCCCGAGCGGTCGCATCGCAGCCGTACCGCGGGCGCTCACCATGCCTGGCATGCCGCGCCTGCAAGTTCTGCCCGTCGGGCGCCCGATACTCGCCCGATCGCGTTCACATCCCGATGCTCGAGCGGCGCTCCAACGTAACGATCCTGCCCAACGTGAGCATTCGCCGGCTCGAGACGGATGCGACCGGAAAACGGATCGTGGCCGCCCACGCCATGCATGTCGAGGAGCGAACACCGCTGGTCGTACGGGCCGGGCATTTCGTCGTGGCCCTGGGTGGAGTGGAGACACCGAGGCTACTGCTGCTCTCGGCCGGCACCGGAGCACACAGCGAAGGCCTGGGGAACATGGGCGGACAGCTTGGTCGCCGGTTCAGCGACCATCTCCACCCCTGGGTCACGTTGGATGCCGGTCAGCCCGTAGGCGGGCGCCTCGGCTTTGAGACAATGAGCACCGATCATTTCCGTGCGCGGCGCGATCGAAGCGAGCGGCCCACTTTCTGGATACTCGCCTCGCCCGCGATGGACTGGTTTCCGGTCGGCATCGAAGCGGCGGCGTGGTCAACCCGCGAGGGCGTTCTCTCCATGGACGCCGTGCGAGAGAGCATACCTCGGATGGCCACGTTCACGGGCATGATGGAGCTCGGCGGCAACGGCGTGCTCGAACTGGACGAGAGCGTACGGGACAGCCTTGGCTCACCGGTCGCCAAGGTAACCATGACCCTCACGGATTGGGATCGCCGTTCCGTCGAGGACATGGCGGTGCTGGCGTCGCGAACCGCGGATGCAATGGGCGCGACGAACGCGTCGGAGATTTCGCCACCGGACTCCGGCTTGGGCTATCACCCGTCGGGCGCGACGGCGATGGCGGAGAATGCCGATGACGGCGTGTGCGATCCGAACCTCAAGGTGTTCGGACTCGACAACCTCCACCTAGTGGGCAACTCCGTCTTTCCGCACATGGCGGCCAACCCGCCGACACTCACGATCATCGCGCTGGCACTGCGTCTCGCAGCGCACCTCGAGGGATCGGAGGTCCTATGAGCCGCCACGAACTCAAGCGCCGGGAGTTTCTGGAGATCCTGATGGCCCTGCCGCTGGGAGCCGCGGTGGCGTGTAGCTCGGAGACGGGGCGCCCCCTCTCGGATGTCCCGATCTCCGCGCAGGAGGCGATGCAGAAGCTCGTGCGCATCCTCGGACCCTGGTCCGACGCCGAGACGTCACAGGCGGAGGACTTCGCACAACGCTTCGTCGCGGCAAGCCATATCGTGGGTTCCTACTTCCAGGAATCGCGCCCCGCGCTCGAGAGCCTCGCTGCGCGCTTCCCGGACGGCACGATGACCGTGGATGAGGTCAACCTGGGGGAGCTCCCTGGCGATGAGCGAGAGCTGGTCGTGCAGCTGACGCGGGATCTCTACAGCCTGGTGGAGGTGCGGTTCCTCGTGTCCGGCATCCCACCCTGGGGGGAGTGCCTCGGCGACCCCACCTGGCATACGAGGGCGCCGGCTTAGCTTCGCAGCCAGTCCCGCGTGAGGCCGAGCACCCGATCCACGTCGGCCGCGTTGTTGTAGACGTGCATCGAGAACCGCAGTATGCCCCGCCGAACCGACAGCTTCACCCCGTTGTCGCTCAGATGGCGGAACAGGTCGTTCATCCTGGGGTCGTCGGCGGTGTAGTGGCGCCCGCCACCGCTTGTTCCCACCGCCACGATGTGTGCCAGGTGCGCCCCCGCCGGGCCACCGGCCACCGGGAGTCCCAGCTCCAGCATGCCGCTCACGAGCCGCTCCGACAGCGCGCGTACATGCGCTTCGATGTGCTCCACCCCCACCTCGTGCAACAGCCCGAGTGAGGCCTCGACAGCGGTCGCGCCCAGATAGTTATAGTTGCCCAGATCGAAGCGCCGCGCTCCGGGCGCGAGCTGCAGCTTCTCACGATCCATGGCGGTCTCGTGCGCATCCGCCCCCAGGGCCACACCGAAGCGGGCCAGATACGCCGGCTGGATTCGCTCGGCCCACTCCCGCCGACAGAACAGGAAGCCGGTGCCGTAGAACGCCAGTAGCCCTTTCTGCGTGGCCACGGCAAGCGCGTCCACGCCGAGCGTCCGCACATCGGTTTGCAGCACCCCCAACGACTGGGCTGCATCCACCAACAGGAATGTCCCCGACTCACGACACGCGGCCGAGATCGGTGCGAGCGCAGTGATGAACCCCGGGGAAAAGCTCACGGTGGGAACCGTCACCAGACGCGTGCGCTCGTCGATGGCCGCCACGACCCCCTCCGGTGGTACGTGACCCTCTTCGGGCTCGACGGTGCGCACCTGGATCCCGACACGACGCTCCAGATTCAACCAAGGATAGACATTGTTGGGATGCTCCAGCTCGGGGCAGAACACCACGTTGTCCCCGGATTCCCAGGGTAGTGACGTGGCAATCGCGTTCAGCCCCTCCGAGGCGTTCTTGGTGATCGCGATCTCGTCCGCGTCCGCGTTGATGAGCCGCGCGAAGCTCTCCCGGGCCCGCTCGACGGTCGCGAGCATCTCCTGCTTGTCCCATTCCCCTTGCTCGTGCTCGTCGAGATACCTCTCGACCACCTCTCGCACCACGGTCGAGAGCAGCCCTCGAACGCCCACGTTCATGTAGATCGAGTGCTCCGCACCCGGGAAGAGCTGCCGGGCTTCACTCACCGCAAGTCGCGTCATCGGCTCGGCATCCTCACACCGCCACCGGCTCGGCCGAAGGAGTCTCCGAGTGTGCGACGATCATCGTCCCCACCATGTCCCCCATGCAGTTGATGGTCGTGCTGCCCATGTCGATCAGCCGATAGATCCCACCCACGATCGCCGCGATCTCGAGCGGCAGATGGAAGGCCTCTACGAAGATGAGAGCGATGACCAGGCCGCCTCCCGGGATGCCTCCGGAGCCGGTCGTGAGCACGAGTCCGATGAGCAGCATCGAGAGCTGGGATGCGAGGGTGAACTCCACACCCGCCGCCTGCGCCGTGAATAGGAGGACACCCGCCAGCATGATGGCGGTACCGTCCTTGTTGAGTTGGGCGCCGAGTGGAAGCGTGAACGTGTACACGCTCCTGGGAAGCTCGAGGCGCTCCTCGGCGACATCGAGCGCCACCGCAAGGCTCGCCAGGCTGCTACAGGTGGCGACCGTGGTCGCGTAGAGTGGCCCCGTCTTCCTGAGGAATCGAACCGGGGAGTAGCGGGTGAACACGACCAGGAGCGTGAGATAGACGGCCACCATGATGGCCTGCACGCCCCAAACGCCACCGAGGAACACGGCAAGGGGTCCGAAGATGACCGAGCCGTACTGCCCCACCGCGCTGGCGGTCAAGGCCCCGATGCCGATCGGGCCGAAGTACATGATCAGTCCAACCAGCTTGCGGAACACCTCGGCCACCAGCCCATACGCCTTCTGCAGCGCACCGCGCGACGCATCCGGGAGAAAGAGCGTAGCTACGCCGAGGAAGATCGCGAACACCACGATCTGTGCGACGTTCCCCGTGGCGAGTGCCTCGAACACGTTGGACGGCACCAGCCCCAGGAACACGTCCGTGACACTGGGCACCTGGCCCAGCGTGGCATCCACCTCCTCGGTGAGCTGCCACCCTGATCCCGGCTTCAGCAGGTGCATGACCGTCATGCCCAGGGTCAGCGCCAACACGGTGGTGAAGAGATAGTAGAGCAGGATCTTGCCGCTGAGCCGACCCAATGCCCGCACGTCGGCGAGGCTGGTCAGACCCGCCAGGAGGTTGAAGAACACCAGGGGGATCACGGTCATCATGAGGAGGGTGATGAACAGATCTCCCAGCGGCTGCAGTACCGTCGCGGGCTCGCCGGCGACGATTCCCACCGCCACCCCCAGTACCATGTACAGAAGGATCTTCGTTCCCAGCGAGAGCCGCCGGTAACGTTGGTACAGACTCACGGACGGCTCGGTCACGGTAGCGGTCGTTCGAATTCCAGATGCTGCAACGTCCGTGACAGCAGCAACTCGTAGTACGACTCGTAGTTGTCCCGCGTCACCGGGATGAATTCGTCGACCTGGGCCGCGTTGCCCTCGAGGATCTCGCCGTTCGGCCGGACAGTGTGCCCGATGGACCACATGAACTCCACCACGGGCCCCCCGCTGAGCGGGAAGTGCAACACTTCCTCCCACTCCCAAGTGTTGCTATAGCCGCCGGCCGGCATGCCCAGTGTGTACCCCAGCTCGTTGTCGATCACGATCGAGGCGAACTGGTCGAGATGCGAACCGCCGTAGGGACTGAACCAGCACACCAGCCGCCCGCGGAAGTGCACGCTTGCCGGTTCTATGATTCCGTCGGAGTACTTGGGCAGGTGTGCCAGCTTGAACGGAACGTCGTTGGAGTACCGCTGGCCTGCTTCGATCGCCCGAGTGACATCGTCCTCGAGCCACGCCATGAGCCACGACCCGTCGTCGACCTCGCCGGGCCGCCGGCTGGAGGGTCCGTACTGCGCGAACCTGGCCTGTCGCTCCTCGATGAACGCGGGAATCACGTCACTGATACGGACGTTGCCGAACGTCGTGCGGAAGGGCCGTGGGCTCAGGCGTCTCACTGCATAGGCACCGAGAGAGCCGCCTCGGCTGCGGGTCGCGTCCACGATCACTGCGTGGTCCAGCAGGCCTTCCGACTCGGCATACTCCAGGAGCCGATCGATATCGTCTACCAGGTGCTCCCGAAAGCCGTGCCAGCGGAGCAGGAGTATCGGCCGCGCATCGGAGCGGAACAGGTCGAACGTACTGGTGGAGAACACCTGGCTGAAAGCGGAGTATTCCCGCGCGCCGTGTGCCTCCCACTCGATCGCCTCGGGCGCAAGGTAGGGCAGCGTCAGCGAGTACCACTCGCCGTTGCGTCCCCGGAGATCCAGTTGCAGGCCTTCGCGGTAGAGCTCAGGCGGAAACTGATAGCTCCGTTGAGACGCCCAGCTTGCGAGCTGCCACCAGAAGCCGTTCACCGTCGAGTAGCGATGATACGGCTCGATGGCCTCGACGTAATCCGCGAGTGAGCGACCGTTGATCGTGACCAGTGAGTCCCCCACCGCGGGGATGCGTCCCCCGGAGAGCTCGGCGATGTTGCTGGCGACGTCGCTGACGAAGAGAAAGTAGCCACCCGGAGTTTCGTAGTCGGCTGCAAACCGAATCGGCGCGTGCAGCACGGAAGCTCCGGCCACCGGGTAGTTCTCCAAGGTCGTGCCACTGGTGTCTCCCGGCGCGATGCCGCCGTCCACGAGCCCGACTCGCAGGTGTCGGTCCTTGCGCGCGTTGCTGAGCTTCGCCAGGGCGTAGTAGAGTGCCTGCTGCGTGTTCGCAGCAATCACCTCCTGCCGCAGCTGCAGCATCGCACCTTCCACGTCCAGCCCCAGCGCACGGTTCTTCACGGGGGAGAACGCCTCGCGCTCCAGTGTCTTTGCCAGGATGTAGTCGAACAGCGCTGCGCGATCGTCCGGCGTGCTCTGGCAGTGAGCGGCCAGTGGCGCCGCGAGGCCGAGAAGCACGAGAACGCCGATGGTGCGGATGGAGCCTGCCATGATGCGACCCCCGTGAGAACCCGTCTGCCCCACCTGGTCTGTTGCTGCGTGGCTCGGGTTCAAGATACCGGCGCGGGCCTCAGCCGGCGAACCTCGCTCGCTCCTTGAGGTGTGCCTTGAGATCCACGCCGATCTTGAGCAGCACCAGCAGCACTAGCCCGACTGCCGGCATGCCCAGAGCCAAGATCAAGAAACCGCTCGCAATGATCACGAGATGCAGTACCACGACCCGCGCATACACCTGCTTCATCAGGTTCCCGAGGGTGGCGCGCCGATACTCGCCGTTCTTCAGGTAGTTCCAGCCAAACGAAAAGCCGTGGCTGAGGAACAGCGCCATGGCTGCCCACGTCACGCCCGCGCCAGCCAGCGCGCCGGTGAACATCTCCACTCCCGGATTGTCCAACGACTCTGTGGTGCCGCCGCCGAACAGCGCCACCACGAAGATCCCGTGCACGAAGCAGAACATCCCGTAGTGGAACGCGAAGAACGGGACCATGAAGACCTTAGCGAACCAGCGCCCCAGGTCGTCGGGTCGCGCGAACACGATCTTCAGGACGTTGTAGAACCCGATGACGACGTTCTCGAACCAGAACAGGAGAATCACCGGGAAGGCTTCCCAGCCCAGGAATGCTACGCCGTAGATGGGAATGAAGTTGGCGAGAATGAGGACGACCGCCGAGGGAGCGAGCCGCCGGTTGAGATTCTCGAGGCTCAGGACGTGACGACGCTCGCCCATCGCTACACCGGCACCGCCAACCCCCTGCTCTGCAACACCCGCTCGATCGCCTCACCGATCTTGTTGTTAGGCGTGGAGGCTCCGGCGGTGATGCCGATGCGAGCCACACCCGCCAGCCAATCTTCCCGTTGGATCTCGTCGATGCTCTCCACCGGTTTGTATTGGATCGCCCCTGACTCCGGCAGAATGCAGTGCGAGTCGGAAATGTGGTAGGTCGTGACCTTCTTCGAGCAGATCTTGGCGAGGTGGTTCGTATTGGAGGAATTGTAGCCGCCGATCACGATCATCGCGTCGAGCGGCTCCTCGATCAACTCGAGAATCGCGTCCTGCCGCTCTTGCGTAGCGGAGCAGATGGTGTCGAAAGTGCGGAAGTGCCCCTCCAGGTGCTGCGGTCCGAACCGCTCGGTCAAGGCATCGGCGATGCGCCTGGCGATGGCGAGGGACTCACCCGCAAGCATCGTAGTCTGGTTGGCCACGCCCATGCGGTTCAGGTCGCGCGTGAAATCGAAGCCCTCCGAGACCTTGTGCCCGAAGGCTTCCTGCATCTCCGCAGTCGTAGCCTCGCAGGTGATGAAGCGGCAGAGCAACTCGGTCTCGGCCATATCGCGCACGATGATGTACCGCCCGCCTTCGTGCTTGGTCACCTGACTCGTCGTGGCCTTGGTCTCCTCGTGGAAGTGCTTGCCGTGCACCACGGCGGTGAACCCGTCGCGCGCATACTGTTCCACCCGCTTCCACACGTTGAGCACCGAACCGCAGGTGGTGTCCACCAGAACGCATCCGAGCTCGCGCAGGTGCTGGAAGTCGGCAAAGCGCACGCCGAAGGCCGGGATCAGCACCACGTCCTCGGGCTGCACTCCGGAGAAATCGAACTGCCCGTCCTCGCCGGGTCGGATGATCGTGACCCCCATGCCCGCGAGCTTCTCGTTCACATGGGGGTTGTGGATGATCTCCCCCACCAGGTGAATCCGCTTGTCGGGGAACTTGGTGCGGCTCTCGTAGGCGTACTCCACGGCGCGGTCGACGCCGTAGCAGAAACCGAATTCTTTAGCGAGGAGAAATGTGAGCTCATCGACTTCGAGCGAGTGCCCACCCTCGCGAATCCGGTCCACCAGCTGACTGTGGTAGTCCTTCGCGAGGTCACCCTCGATCTCCCGCTTCAGGCCGAAGCCCTTTCTGAAGTACGTCTGCTCCATTGAGTCGCCTAATCTAACGAGTCGGCCGCCGTAGAGTCGGCGAGGGTGTCCGCCACCGCTTCGCTCTCGTCGAGCACCCCGCACTCCAGTGGCGACCATGCCCGCACCCGCACGGCGCTGAACACGCCCGCGTAGAGTACCGTGTCCCGGGTGTCGATGTTCACCAGATGCAGTTGAAGGCGGCCGCTCGCGCGGCGGTCCAGCTGGGTGACCTCGACCGTGCCCCCGAACGCCTGAAACGAGTCGCCCATCCGTGAGCGGAGGAGCTGCACGCCTACGCGTATTGCCGGCGGTTCGGGCACCGTGCTGTCCATCGGCGGCACCACCGGATACGTCGTCGCGTGATCGGCTGCCGGCACCAGGTAGAACAAGAGGATGGCGCCCACGCCCTCCCCGGACGCCACCAGCTGGACGGTGCCCTGTTCCTCGCACGTGCCCGCGCGGGCCGGCCACTCGCCGGCGATCTCGTCGGCCCCGGCGCTGCGCGTGACCAGGTGGCCGCGCACGGGTTCCGGGTAATCGGGCATGACCAGGGGCGCATCCCCGTCACCCTGGAGAGAGTCAGCGCGCACGGCCTCGTCGGCGGGCTCGCCGCCGCACGCACCCGCCAGAGCCGCGCACCCGAGCACCCACAGGAGAGCCACTGCATTCTGCCGCATACGGCTCCAACCTAGGGACTCAGAATGGGAGGCGGTAGTGGAGCGGGTTGTGCGAGGTGTGCTGCGGGCGCTCGAGCCGTGCTGCAGTCGATCAGCGCGGCGCGCGGAACACGATGTCGAACCGGGCCCCCACGTCCGGGTTCAAACCCCACGACAGATTGAACCGCAGCATCTCTCCCAGGAAGGCGACGCCGGCGCCCACGCCTACCAGCGGATCGCCGACGAAGGTGTCGCCCACATCGGCGTACAGCACCGGGGTCCAAAGCGATGAGCTCTTGAGCAGCGAGAAGTCCAGCTGCGCCGCGTAGAACTTCCTATCGCGCTTCGTGCCGTACGTGTGGCCCCGCACCGTCTGCTGCCCCCCCACGCGGAACAGGAACTGCTCAATGGCATCCCCACCCGTGATACCGCCGCGCAGCGTGATGCGGACGGCGCGGTCGACCACACGGAAAGGCACGAACAGCGCACCCCAGAACCGTCCCGCCACGAGCGAGTCGCCCGCCAGCACATCGGCTCCGTCACGCAGCGTGGTCGGGCCAATCTTGGTTCGGTGCGTGAGCGCGCCCCGCGCGTACCAACCTTCGGCGGCCGGAGGGTTCTCCTGGAAGCTGAAGTCGCCGAACAGGTTCGGGAGCGCCACGCTAGTCTCGGTCTGCATGCTCTCGTGGTACTCGGCGTATGCGCCGATCTCGAGGTCCCGCAGGGTGCCGTGGTTGATGGTGTACGAGATCCCCCCGCCCGAGGCGAGGAAGTAGTCGGCATCGTCGTGCCCGGTGAAGAACGCGTTGAGTGAGTTGCCGATGGTCAAGCCCTGCGTCCACGGCTCCGCCTCGTGCACCGTGCGGTACGCGCTGATGTTCAGCAGGCCGTCCGGGCCGTCGCGGCGCCACGCGATGAGCGCTGTGGGCCTGAGGTCGGCGATGCCGAAACGCGCCTCCGCGAACAGCGTGGTGAACTTCGGACCGGGCCGGAAACGCACGCCGAGACCGAGGGAGAGTCCCTGGACACGGTTGTACCGCACGATGTCGGCAAAGCGCTCCCACGCGAGCGCGAGCTTGCGCTTACCCGTCCACTCCGGTGGCAGCTCGTACTCCAACTCGGACATGCGGGCGAACGACTCGCGGATCTCTCGCTCCTCCAGGGGATCCAGATCCACCCGGAACTCGGTATCCCACTCGTGCGCTGCCAGGGAGTCGGCGGGCGGCACGTCCACCTCCCAGCGTCCCTCACTCCAGCGGCCCGCGGTGACGTAACCCTCCTCCTCGAGCTCATAATGCTCGAACCCGGTCGTGTCGCTCGGGTCGGTGCGGCGGCGTCTGCGCTCGGAAAGGCGGCGGATTCCCCCGGGCGGGATCGAGTCGCTCAAGTCGACTCTGAATTCGATGTCGGGCGAGCGATTGACCCGGTAATCGCTGAACGTGGTGATCGCCCTCGCCGGGATCGCCAGATTCAGGATCCAGGGAAGCTCTGCGGTGATCGCGAGCAGCTGGCGGTGCGGCATCCAGTAGAGGTTGTCGATGAGGGCATACTCCACGTCCGCCTCGACACTGAGATACCGGTCGGCTTCCTTGCTGTCCCTCCGAGCGTCGGCGCTGTCCTCAGGTGTGGCATCGTGGGTGGGCCGCTCCCACAGATACTGCCCGATGAACACCACCGTGAGGCGCACGACATCGCCCGTCTCCTGGTCGAGCCACATGTCTCCGTAGACCAGCGCGGGACCGAACGCCTTGGGGCGCACCTCCATCTTCACGGCGCGAACTGTGCGGCCCGGGAGAATCAGCGCTACGGAGTCGGTGAGCGCGAACCGATAGTGCTCGGTGGCACCGTCGGCGAGCGGGTGCAGCGCAGCGTGATCGGGCACGCCCATGAGGCGGATGCTGTCGCCCAGCGCGCGCGGTATGAACCAGGGACGGTCAATCACGAGGTCCTGCCGCAGCTCGGCTTCGAGCTCGCGTGCCTTCTCTTCGTCGAACTCGGCCGCTTCCTCTACCCCGAAGTCTTCACCCAGGCCCTGCAGCATGCCGATGATGGGGGCGCTGGCGCGGGCACCGATCACCTTCACCATCAGGTCGTTGGGCGCCGTCCACGTCACCTCGGCCACCGACTCGTGGGCCAGCAGCGTGGTCAGACGAGCGAAGCGGCCCCGTCCTGCGGTGGCATCGAGGCGAGTGCGCACCATCGCCTGATAGTCGCGCACCAGCGAATCCTGCCGGATGTGGCGCACTCGGGCGCGCGCGTACATCTCGGCCGCCGCCGCGTCGCGGAAGGTCGCTGTGTCCTGAGGGAGAGAAAGTGCGAAAAGTGCGGCTACGAGGGCTTGGACCATCTGCCGCGACTATCGCGCTCGAGTCCGTACGCCCGAAGGCGGCGCCAGAGAGTGGTACGCGAGATGCCGAGCTGGCGAGCACTCTCGGTGAGCTTCCACCCGGTGGCATCCAACGTATGGATGATGGCGTGTCGCTCGCGCTCGGCGAGGGTGCTCTTTCCGGCGTCGTCCTGGGCCGGCAGGTAGACGGCCTCACCCAGCTTCGCGCCGCCGATCCACAGCGGAGCAATCCGCGCACCGATGCGGGCGAGCTGCGGGAGCAGGGTCGCCGGATCGTCGCCGTTGACCTCCTTCAGCACGGAGCGCGCAGCCCGATTGGCGTATGCGATCCCCCCCGTAGTGTCGAGGACCAGCACGCCCTCGGACAGCGATTCGAGGACCGCCCGGGCGAGCGGAGAGAATGCGGCAGGTAGGCGCTCAGCCATGGTTCCGTTCCTTGTTCGCTCTACGCTTACCGAGGGGATGAGGTTTCAAAACGCGTCACTGGAGTCCCTGTCGCTGCCGGCCCGGCGCCCCGGCGACCCTCTCGAGCATGCGATTTCACGACTGACCATTGGGACAGTAACGGCCTCGATCGGGATGGCTCTCGCGCTCGCGAGGCACATTTCTTAGATTTGGCTGTCTGGACAGTCGGGGTTACCCATGCCCAAGAAGCGCACCAACTCCGAGAAGTCGAAGGAGTCGATCGTGGCTGCTGCCGACGCCCTCATTCGGCGCAAAGGGGCCGCCAACATCACGGTGGATCAGGTCGCCAAGGAGGCTGGATGTGCCAAGGGTCTGGTCCATTATCACTTCAAGACAAAGCGCGGCGTTATCGAGGCCGTGGCGCACCATCTGGCCGCCAGCCGCACCAAGGGGTGGGTTGCCGCCTTCCGGGCTCCCACCCCGAAGGGCGCAATCGACCAGAGCTGGGCCTTACTGACCAAGGAGTCAGAGGATGGGACCATCAGGGCCTGGACCTCGATGTTCGGCCCCGGAGGTGTGATTCCTGAACAGACGGTCAAGAAGTCCGTCGAGGACTTCGCCGTGGCTCTGGGTGCCGCGGCCGACGAGCTGCTACGGGATCTGGATCTGGCACCCTCGATCCTGCCGTCAGAGAACGGCTGGCTACTGGGCGCGGTGGTTCACGGGATGGGTCTCGAGCTCCTCAGCGGCGCCGACCAGGGGGAGCTGGAGGGAGCCTACGCCGCCGCCTGGCTTGGGATCCTGTCGCTCGCCGATCCCAGCTAGCGGTAGCGCCGGCGGCGGCGTCCCTCGCGCGAGCGACGCTCCAGCGCGCGTAACCCCTCGCGCAGCTCCTCGAGCGCGGCTGCACGGACCACCTCCCGCTTGCCGCGATAGACGCTGAACCTCAGGGGGCGATCCGCACTCGGAAGGTCCCGCTTCCGCAGCCGGTGGGCCTGCTTCTCCCTCAGGCGAAGCCGGGCGATTCCCTCTCCACCTTCCAGGTCGTACAGCAGCGGAACGCGGTCTCCGAATATCTGGGCCGAGGAGGGCAATGCATCGAGATCGGACCGGGTCTGCTTCGGCACCAGCGCGGCCACATCCAGCTCCACCGAGGTCTTCAGAAACGCTTCCCAGCTCGTCACCTCGAGGAGCTGTGCCCGAACCCGTCTCAGTACCTCCGCCGGCCGAGCGACGTCGAGCGTGCCACCCGAGCGCCGCCAGTACTCGTCCAGCCGGGACGCCGCTCTCGCAACACCGCGCTGATCGTGGTGAGGAGTGACACCCTCCGCCAGAGCGAGCGCCAGCGCGTCTCGCGCGCTCTCCGCCAGCTCAGCCGGGAACTGGCCCTTGAGTGGAGTGCGCTCCCGATCCAGCACGAACCGGAAGTACTCGGTGCCGCGGGTCACCACGAGACCGCTGCGGCGGGCCTCCCGGAACTCCACCACCGGCTCGCGCCGCTCGGCATACCGCTTGATCAGGTTGAACGGGACGTTGGTCCCCTCGATGGCACCGCGCGGTACACCGAACCGGTCGGCGAAGAAGCGGATCGCACCGGCGATGGCACCACTCGGCGTGCACACCGAGGAGTCCGACAAGCGGGCCCGTTCCCCATCGGCCGTCTCCCCGTCGATCGTGAGATCGAAGGGCATGAGCCGCGCGACGAGCTCCTGAAACGCACGCAGCACCTTCCGGTCGGCGTAGGGAAGCTCTCGCGGCAGCGGCATCTCGAGCGTGCGGTACACCGAGGCCATACCCAGCGCCACGTCTTCGATCGCCTTCACCGGCACGCCGCGGGCGTCCGCCCACTCGCTCACTTCCTCTGCCAGGAGATGCCGCGGGAGACCGTATACCTCTCCGAGGTAGCCGTATTGATTCACTGCCTCGGCATAGAGGTTGTAGGCCGTGAGATGATCACTCCCGTACACCACGACTCCGGACAGATCGGGATCGTCTCGGGTCATGCGGTGCAGGGAATCGATGTTGGCAGCGACCGCCACGTACGGAATCAGCTCCCCGTCGGCATGCACCAGTAACTCGCCCCAAGGGCGGTCTACCGGCATCACCTCGACGTCCTTTCCGTAGGCGGTGAGGCGACCGTCGCTCACGATGCCGCGGCTGGCGAGGCGTCCCACCGCCTGTCCGTACGCTTCCCGATCGAGCGGCACCGGCAGCTCGAGGTCGCGCAGGTCCACCCCGAGCGCGGCTGCGGTGAGCGCAACGCGCTCGCTGTCGCCCGCGAGCTGGAACTCGGGGGGGCCGGGCTGCAATCCAAAGAAGTCGATGTCCCGATCGCTGAGGATGTACACCTCGCCGTTGGGTACGCGGCCGTGAACGCGGCCCGCCATCTGCAGGATCTCGTTGGGACCCAGGTACAGCCGCGTGAGCACATTGCGTCCACGGTCCACCACGTTGCTGAAGCGCGAGTCCAGAATCACCACGGTGTCCAGGCCGCGGATGTTGAGCGCCGACTGACCCGCTGCCGTCATCGCCAGCACGAACGGCTTGTCGGCCTCGCCGTCCAGGAAGGGCCGGATCACCCGGATCGGTTCGCCTCCGTGGTAGAAAGCGGCATTCAACCGGGGCCACCGCTTCCCCAACTCAGTAGCCGCCTTCTCCACCTCCGCACGGGTGGGCAGGAAGACCGCCACGCCGCGTCGCTGTTTCATGCTGTGCCGGACGAACCGATCATCGAGGAACTCCACCGGGTTCTGCCGGCGAGTCTGGACCTGCGCCGAGAGGGAGGGGTCGAACGCAGTCGTCTCCAGCACTTCTGCAGACTCGAGGTAGCGCGAGTAGAACTGGGGATCCACCGTGGCCGAGAGCCAGATGAAGCGGCAACCGACGCGCTTCCCCAGCGCGAGGCAGAGCTCCAGCTCCGCCGACGTCTGGTGGATCTCGTCCACCACCAGCGTGTCGTGCGGATCGATCAGCTCGTCTTGGAACCAGCGTCGCGCGATGCCCGTCGTGATGATCACGACGTTCCAGGTGGGCGTTTCGGGCGTCGCCTCGCGCTCGCGGTTGACCACTCCAACCTTGAGCGGCGCCCTCAGCGTTTCCTCTGCGATGGGACGGATCGCAAGCGTCTTCCCGGTCCCGGTGCCCGCCATGACCCCGAACCCCACGCCGCGTCCCGCCAACTCCCGGATCTCCCGCCCGTGCTCGCGCTCCAACACGGTCTCGACGTCCAATCGGCAGGCCAACTCGATGGTCTCGCAGGCCGCTCTAGTGGGGGCAATGACGATGATACGACCGGTAGGAGGCTCCGCCTGAAGGAACGCTTCCCGGTCGGGTGGGAGGAGATGGTCGCGGACGTGCCGCTCAGTCACCCAACGAGATGCCCTGTGCGCGTGCCGTTATCACGGAGTCCGAATCGAGTGGTACCTGGTTCGGCTCTCCGGTCACCGCCTCCAGAGGAACGAGCACCACGTCCGGTGGATGCGATGACACCATGTAACCCCACTTGCCGTCGGCCACGGCCTGTACGGCTGCGGCCCCAAAGCGCTGACCCAGCACCCGATCGAACGTCGTGGGCGAGCCGCCGCGCAACAGGTGACCCAGCGACAGCGCGCGCGTTTCCTTGCCGGTCTCGGTGGCGATCTGCGCCGCCACGAGCTCGGCCACGCCACCCAACCTCTCCGCACCACCCACCTGCGCAGCCACCTTCACCGTGACGTCGCCGTCCTTGGGCTTCGCTCCCTCGGACACTACCACGATGCTGAAGTGCCGGCCCTCGGCTTCTCGCTCTCGGATCTTGCGGTAGACCTTGTCCATGTCGTAGGGGATCTCGGGAAGCAGGATCACGTCGGCCCCACCCGCCAGCCCGGAGTGGAGCGCGATCCAGCCGCAGTGCCGCCCCATCACCTCCACCACCATGACGCGCTGATGCGACTCGGCCGTCGCGTGCAGCTTGTCGATGGCGTCGGTGGCGGTCTGGATCGCCGTGTCGTAGCCGAAGGTCATGACCGTGCCGCTCACGTCGCGGTCGATGGTCTTCGGCACGCCCACGATGGGCAGCCCCTTCTGACAGAGCTGATACGCGATGTGCAGGCTGCCGTCACCGCCCACCACGATCAGGGCATCCAGTGCCAGCTGCCTGAACGACTCGATGACCTCGTCTGAGCGGTCGACCTCTGCCCACTCTCCGTCGGTCTGCAGCACGGGCCAGGCGAACGGATTGCCCCGGTTGGTCGTGCCGAGGATGGTCCCGCCCAGCCGCACGATTCCCTTCACACTCTCCCGGTCCATCGGGATCACACGTGCCGAGCCCAGCAGGCCCGCATAACCCCGCTCGATGCCGAACACTTCCCATCCGCGGCGCAGCCCGGAGAGCGCGATGGCCCGAATGACCGCATTCAGTCCGGGAGCGTCACCTCCCCCGGTGGAGATCGCAACGCGCACCGACACCTACCTCAGGAGCTCAACCGTTCCTGGATGATCTTCAAGACCTCACCCGGCTCCGCATGGCGGCCGAGCTCGCGCTTGGAAAAGACCAGATCGCCGTCGAGCACGACCTCATAGACCCCACCCGACGACTCGATTAGCTCCACCTCGGCGTCGGAGTAGGCCTCGTGAATCTCGGCCGCCAGACCGGCGGCCCGTGGCTTGTAGCCTCAAACGCCGCAGTATTCGATCGATACCTGCACGCACCCCTCCATCGCTGGTCAATCCGTCGTCACCCAGCCGAAAGTTAGGCCTGGACCTGCCCCACCGCCAACGAGATGGGGGCGTTCCCGCTTGCAGTTTCCCGACCGGTTTACGACATTCCCGCCGCTTACCCTTTGTTCGACCACAAACCGGTGCCTGCCGTGCCCATAGTGGATACCCGACAGGTCGCACGGTGGCTGCGCCTGGCAATCGCGGCTGCCGGCATCGCGTTCTTCCTCGCGGCAGTGGCCACGGTCGCCGCGCGACCCGAGCTGCGACAGGGGTCGTTCGCACTCCAGTTGATAATCATTGGCACGGCTACAGCGCTGAGCCGCCGCTTTGGGATCGCGCTCCCCGGCAAGGGGTTCGCGTCTTTCGTCATGGGCATCGTGATTCTGTCCCTCCTCCTGCGGGGATGGCAGTTCGCGGTGCTCGTGGTTGCCGTCGGCGTCCCCATCGGAGATACGCTGCTTCGGCGGCTGCGGATCCGCGACAGCCTCGCCACCCTGGGTCACGTGGCCGTCGCGACGGGCTTGGTCGGATTGCTGTACGACGCGGTGGGCGGCCAGGTAGGGGGCGCGTCGGTGGAAGCCGGCAACCTGCTTCCGGCTGCGGCAGCGGTCCTCCTCCTACCGGTTCTGGCCAACCTGAGCTTCTACCTGGAGCTCGCCCTGGCTGGCCTCCTTCCCAAGGTGGACGTGCAGCTCACGCTGCGGTGGGAGGGCGTGGTCTCGGCAACCGGCGCCGCCTTCGCCCTGGGATGGGTGAGCTTCCTCACGGCCGACCTCACGCCAAACGCCACGGCCTTCCTCGCGGCCGCTTTGATCATCGCAGCCTGGCTCATGTGGTGGCTCATCCAGACCGCCGTTCGCGCCGATGAGCTAGCCCTGGTGCAGAGGCTCGCGAGAGCGGTGGCGGCCGAAGTGAACATCGAGCGGAACTTCGAGCAGATCCAGCAGCTCACCGGCCAGCTCGTGCCGTGGGAGCACATGGGGTTCGCGCGGCACGACGAAGCGAAACATGAGATGGTGCTCCTGGTGGATACCTCCACATCGGAGCGGCTGCGGTTTGACAGGGAGAGCGGCCTCATCGGCGAGGCCGTGAGCACGGAACAGCCGATCGTGGCCAACGTGCTCACGCGGTCCGACATGGTGCTGCCCGAGGGAGAGTCTCCGGGCTCCGAGATCCTCGTCCCCCTGTTCCACGGCGACGAGCTGGTAGGTCTGTGGAGCGTGCGCCACTCCGAGCCCACCATGTACCGCCCAGCCGACGGCGCGCTACTCGACCTGCTGTCCCCACAGCTCGCGCTCTCACTCTCGGTGAGCGCTCTCATGGAACCCGTTGCCGAGTCGTCCCAGCGCACTTCGGCCTACGTGACCCAGCTCGCTGGGGCGAGCGACCGGATCCAGCAGGCGGCCGATGCCATGGCAAAGAGCGCGTCGCGAGCCGAGGCGCAGGCGCAGCAGGCCTCGCAGCGCGTGGAGCTGGTCGCCGAATCCCTAGGCCAGCTCGAAGAGAGCATCGGAGCGACCCTGACCGCTGCCGCCGAAACGCAGGACGCCAACCGTGCCACTGCCGAGTCGGCCCTGGGGGTGCGCGACGCGAGCGGGCGCGCGGTAGACCAGCTCGGCTCCCTCATCTCCACCATTGCCGAGGGGGCCGCCGAGGTGAGTCGGCTCAAGGAAGCGGCGGCCGACGTTGAGGAGTTCGCCGAAGCGATTGCGCTGATCGCGAACCAAACCAACCTCCTCGCGCTCAACGCCACCATCGAGGCGGCCCGCACCGGAGTGCACGGCAAGGGCTTTGCCGTTGTGGCCGATGAGGTGCGCAAGCTGGCCGAACAGAGCGCCCAGGCAGCGCTGAACATGGGGCGTGGTGCCCAGGAGACTCGGCGGGTGATCGACCGCGCAGCCCGCATTCTCGAGGAGATGAACAAGCAGCTCCAAGCCGTGACACAGTCGTCGGAGGCCTGGACCGCTGAGCTAGACCAGATCGTCTCAACGGCCGAAGTGGCCCAGCAGACCGGGGAGCGAATGGTCGAGGGGCCCCGGCGCAATCGGGAGCTGGCTGAGGAGGCAAAGGGGGCGCTGGGCGGCGCCCGCGAGGCGGCGGGGGGCTCCGCCAAGGAAGCGGCGGCCGTGGCGGCTGCCAGCAAGGAGCAGCTGCTGGCCCTGGCCGAGCTGGCCCGGGGGGCTGCCGAGTTGAGCGACATGGCCGAGCAACTGGGTCGGGGTAGCCGCGCCGTGGAGGGCCATCACACGCAAAACCAGTGATTTACGGCACAGTGGCAGGGGGTAGGGGGGGGTGTAGATTGGTGTCCATGCGGACCAAAATGACCCTGGTGGCGGCCCTGGCCGCCGCCTGCCTGAGTGCCCCGGCCTGGGCCCAGTCCGGCGAGAAGGGGCAGGTCGAGCTCGGTATCTACGGGCTCGTGACCAACTACGACAACGA
>JBDGYO010000189.1:0-8712 GCA_039584015.1 Gemmatimonadota bacterium
CATGGTCAGCTTCCCGGCGGTCACCGCCCCCAGCGTGGCGTGCCGCGAGGCCGAGATCCCGATGGCATGCTGGCACTGCTCCCACGAGAGTCCCAGCATGCGTGCCGCCACGATAGGCGACACGAACGCCGTGAGCGTGGCGTGGTGCCACCCCCGCTCGCGGATACCCGGGAACGCCGCCTCGCAGAGCCGCATCTCGAACTCGTGCCCCAGCACGATGCCCACGATGAGCTCTTTCCCATCCCCCTGAGCGCGCTCCCCGCACGCCATCGCGGCCGGGATGATGTCCGAGGGGTGAGAGGGATCCTGCTGCCAATAGATGTCGTTGTAATCCATCACGCGGACCATCAACGCGTTGGCCAGAGCGGCAGACACGGGGTCGGTCCTACTGCCGGAGCCGATGACCGTGGCGGGCCCCTGGCCGCCGATCTCCTCGAGCACCCCCAGGGCAATCTCGGCATCTTCCTGCCGGTATCCCCCGAAGGCGCAGCCCAGGGAGTCCAACAGGTAGCGCTTCGCCTCGTGGACCGCCCGCTCACCCACATCCCCATACGCCAACTTCGTAGCCCACTGGGCCATGCTCGCCGTAATCGTCTCCGACATCCGATGGTGCTCCTCTAAGCCAGGTTCTTGAAGGGCAGGTAGCTCATGAAATCCGCGTGGTGCACGATCGTCGCCTCCGTGCTGCGCTTGACCAGGTCACCCTCCGCTGCGTGCGTCGCAATGCAGTGACACACCGCGTCGGGCACGCCGCACTCCAGCGCCAGCGCCACGCCGGTGAACGGATGGCGCAGCGCCTTACCACGGGCGCTCTGCCGGGTCACGCCGCCTTCCTTCTCGTACTCCAGCAGCTTGCCCACGTCCGCCAGGACGGCCCCCGCGATCACCGTATCCATGTCGATGGTGAGGGCCCGCCCCAGGAACTGTTGCATCGCTCGGGCCCCATCGCGCGCGATGTGGACCACGCACCGCTTGTGCTCCATGAACGTCGCGGGACAGTTGGGCACCAGCAGCGTGAAGGGAATCTGGTGCAGGTCCTCCGGCGTGAGCGGGCTCCGCTCGAACGCCTTGACCCAGGTAGTGGTAACCTGCTCGCGGAGCTGGGCGTTCTCGATCCACTCGAGCTCGGGCCAGAGCTCCTCGACCTCGCGTCTCAGGGAATCAGACATCGCTCGTCATGATGAAGAGTGGCTGGCGCAGCAGCGTCTTGTAGCGCGGCCGCAGGCGATCGGTGTTGTAGTACTTCTGGATGTCTATCCGTTTCTTGCGACCCGTAACGACGTCGATCGGCACGCTGTCGTATACGCCGTTGCGCAGGCTCACCAGGCGGCCGAACGTCCCCTGCAGCACCAGATCCAACGCCAGGTTGCCGAACGCCATCGGCACGATCGAGTCGAGGGCATCGGGATCCCCGCAGCGCACCAGATAGCCGAGTCTCTGGCTCACGACGTTCACGCGGCGGCCCTGGTTGTGTTTGGGGGAACACACCTTGAGCAGGGTCGCCACCCGGTCGCCAACGCCCCCCAACTTCTTGTGGCCGTACTGATCCTGCTCCTCCCCCTCGAACGTCATCGCCGCGGCGCCCGTCATGGTGGCCCCCTCCGAGACCAGCACGACCGCGTAGCTGCTCGGGTGGCGATTGCGGTCGTAGCTCAAGAGGTCGCACAACTGTTCCATGTCGAACGGATGCTCCGGAATCACGCACCGGTCGGCGGCGCCGGCCATGGTGGGAAGCAACGCCGTGTAGCCAGCGTAGCGGCCGAACACCTCAATGACCAGGAACCGTTCGTGAGAGCCCGCGGTGGTGCGAAGCTGGTGCGTGAGCTCGATGGTCCGCGTCACGCAGGTGCTGAAGCCGATGCAATAGTCGGTACCCGGGACGTCGTTGTCCATCGTCTTCGGGACCGCGACGACCTTGGCGCCCTCGTCGTGCAGCCGCTGGGCGTAGCTCAGCGTGTCATCGCCGCCGATGGGAATGAGGTAATCCACCCCGAGAAACTCCAGGTTCTTCAGCACATCGGGGGTGACGTCGTTTACCTCGTCCGGGTACCGATCCCGCAGGTGTTCCGGTACCAGCGGCTTGGGCAGCCTCGTCGGACGGGTGCGGGAGGTGTGCAGGAACGTGCCTCCGGTCCGGCCCGCCCGGTTCACGATGTCCTCGGTGAGCAGCTGCACGTGATCGCTGTTGTCGGCATCAGGATCCCGCACGAGGTCTACCAGACCCGCCCACCCGCGGCGGATGCCGAGCACCCGATAACCCTCACGCAGCGCGCGGATCGTCACGGCGCGAATCGCCGGGTTGAGTCCCGGCACGTCGCCGCCGCCCGTGAGAATGCCGATCGTTCCCTTCGAGCTCGTCACGGCTTCGGCCCTCCCTTCACGCGCTCACCGGTCACCTGCTACGACGCGGCGCTCTTCCGTAGCTCGGCCGCGCGGGCGGTCTGGAGAAACCGCGCCAACACTTCGTCCAGCGTGGGCTCGCCGATCTCCTGCAGCTCGTAGTGCACGCGCAAGGCCGGCTTGTCGAACTCGATCAGCCGGCGCAGGTCGATCGGCGTTGCCACTAACACCAGGTCGGCATCGGCGTTATGGATCGTCTCGGCCAATTCCGCCATCTGCGCGTCACCGTAGCCCATCGCGGGGAGCACGTCGCCCGTCGTGGGGTACTTCTCGAACGTTTCCCGGATCGAGCCCACCGCGTAGGGGCGCGGATCCACGATTGCCGCCGCCCCGTAGCGCCGCGCGGCCACCCACCCCGCACCGTAGGCCATCTCACCGTGGGTCAGGGTCGGTCCATCTTCCACGACCAGCACCGACTTGCCCCGGATCGCGTCCCCGTCATCCACAAAGATGGGGCTCGCGGCTTCGATCACCACGGCGGCGGGATTCAGCTCCGCGGTGATGCTTCGGGTCGTCTCCACGTCCTCGAACGCCGCGGTCCCGATCTTGTTCACCACGACGACATCCGCCATCCGCACGTTCGTCTCTCCCGGATGGTAGCGCTGCGCATGATCCGGCCGGAGGGGATCCACGACCACGATGAACAGGTCGGGCGCATAGAACGGCAGGTCGTTGTTGCCGCCGTCCCAGATGACGATGTCGGCTTCCTGCTCCGCCTGGCGCAGGATCCGCTCGTAGTCCACCCCTGCGTACACGACGCTCCCGGCGTTCAAGTGGGGCTCGTACTCCTCGCGTTCCTCGATGGTCACATCGTGTGCGTCCAGATCCTCGAACGTGGCGAAGCGCTGGACCGCCTGCGCGGTCAGGTCCCCGTAGGGCATGGGGTGGCGCACCACCACCACGCGCTTTCCCTGCTCCCGCAGGATTGCCGTCACGCGTCGGCTGGTTTGGCTTTTGCCGGCCCCGGTGCGCGCGGCACAGACGGCGACGACGGGGACCTGTGACTCGAGCATCGTCTGGCGAGCCCCCAGGAGCATGTAGCTGGCGCCGGCCGCCATCGCCCGCGATCCCACATGCATGACGTGTTCGTGCGTCACGTCGCTGTAGCTGAACACGGCCAGGCCTCGATCGGAATGCCCTTGGGATAGCGCGATCCTGCCAGCTCGGGTGGGTACCGCCGCCCCTCGATATCCGGAATCTGGGTGGCCGTGAAGGCCACCACCTCATAGTCGGGGTTGTCCCGGAAGCACACGTTGAAGTTGTGGAAGTCCCGCCCCGCTGCCCCGAGGATCACCACGCGCTGCGTCATGGAATCGCGCTCCCTCTCCGTTTCTCGCCAGTCTCATCAGATGTCGAATACACGGACCGTAATGCTCGCCGTGGAAATATTGCAGGGGGTACACCCGAATCGGAATGCCCGCCGTGAGACCGGTGGGATCGTGTTTGGGCGGTTTGGGGCGGTTTGGGGCGCCGCGGATGGATGCGGCGCCACCCAGATTGGGCTGGGGCTAGCCTTCAGCTGCGGAGAGGAATTCGTCCAGCTTCGCGACCTCGGCTTCGGCGCCGAGCTCGAGGAAACGCACGCGGGCCTTGCGGGCGAGCTCCTGGGCCTCGCTGGCGCGCCCATCAGTGTTCAGCACCCGGGCGAGATCTCGCTCTGCCTGGGCGGCGAGCACGGGCCGGCCGAGCTCTTCCGCCCGGTTCACGACGTCACGCAGCATCGCCTCGGCCTGCTCGATTTCCCCGGCCGCGGCCAGGGCACCGGCCAGCACTCTGAGGTCCTCGGCTTCACCCACCACGCTGCCGATCTCCCGCTGGGTCTGGAGCGACCGCTCGATCTCGCGGCGCGCGACCTCGGGATCGCCGGCGACCAGTCGAATCTCGGCGCGGCCGCCCCGGGTCGACGCACCCAAGCGGATGTCTCCGGCCTCATCGGCTTCCTGCACGGCGGAATCGGCCGCCTCGAGCGCCCGGTCCAGCTCACCCTGGTCCCGGTAGGTGATGGCGAGGTTGTTGAGCACCTGCGCGATGCCCGCGTGGAGATTGGCCTGTTGGAAGGCTGCCAGCGCCATGGTGTAGGACCCGACGGCCCGGCCGTAGTCGCCGCGGTAGTACGCGACGATGCCGAGGTTGTTGCAGCTGCGACCCACCGTAGCATGGTCCCCTTCCCGCTTCGCCAACGCCAAGGCCTCCATGAACCGCCCCGCGGCGTCGTCGATCCTACCTCCGTCCAGCGCGATCACCCCGAGCGCGTTCAGGGCGTGGGCCTCCACCGCACGATCCCCACGGTCGCGGGCGCGCTGCAACGCGGCCTGTACCCACCGCTCCGCCTCGACGCTGCGGCCCAGACGGCCGTGCGCGATGCCGAAGAGCAGGGCCAGCGTCGGCGAGCGCTGCAAATCCTGGGGCGGCGAGCCGCTCAACAGTTCGAGCAACCCCGCGTCCTGCCCCGTATCGGCCAAGTGCTGAGCCTTGTTGAGCATGAGGAGTGACTCCCGAACGTCGCGAGCTACCATGACGGCTCGACGCCAGAAAAATGAGGCAGCGGCGCCGCGAACCATTTGTGACGAGGCGAGTGACGGGCCCGCAGCCGACGCCACGGTCCGCCCGGCTCATCCTGGATCCAGAGCCGCAGCCGGCGGCGCTGGATCTCTTCATCCTGCTCGTCGACCACGCCGTCGCCGTTGAAGTCCCAGTCGGCGCCGCCGTACCAGACCTGCAGCCACGGCCGGTGCCACCGATGGAACTCGAGACCCGATGGCTCGAAATCCGCGCGAAGCTTTGTGCGACTAACGGAGACCGTAATGAGGACCGACTCGCCCCACCTGATCCGGCTCCCGTCAGGCCGGCGGTGCAGGGCGTTACGAGGCACCGAGAAACGCAGGAACGGCCGGACGCCACGGCCATTCCGGTAATTGATCTGAATCGACCTGGTCCTTCCCTTCACCGCCCTGAAGCTCACCTCGTATCGGTCCAGGCGTGGCGGGCCTGCAGCGGGGGCGCGGGCAATCACCACATCCCCACCGTCGGCCGGCCCCTCATCGTCCGGTAGCGCGACGATGGAGAAATCGATTGGGCCGTCGAGCTCCCCCCACCGCAGGCTCTGCAGCACTCCGTCAGGCACAGCCTGCTCTTGTGCTGGAGGTGGTTCGTTCGGCGGTCCCGTTGCATCGCTGCATCCTGCGGCGACGAGTACCGCGGTCAGCGCAGCGATGATGGTCCGTCGTGACATGGCGTCCTCCTCGGTAGCCTCCGAGCTATCGAGCCTCATCGTACCGCAGTCCGGGGCGCACGGACCGCAGTCGGGCCTCGTGGCTCCGAAAACCGCAGGGAGTGTGCCTCACGTCACGGGTTCTGTAACGGCAGTTATCACAAAGGCTTATGGTGCGGGATGGTGAAGTCGCAACTGGGGCGGTTTGACCCAGGCAGGGGCGAAGCGTTCCAGCTGGTCAGTCCTCGCCGCCGTCGTTGAGGTCCAGCAGCCTGCGCAGGCGGCGGCGGGAGATCCCCAGACGCCGCGCCGCCTCGCTGCGATTGCCACCACAGATTTCGAGGGTCGCACGGGCCGCCGCGGCGGTGATGTCGTCCAGCCTGGCCGGAAACGGCAGCGGCCCCCCGCTTTCCGGCTCGGCTACCAGCTGCGGAACCAGTTCTGCTGGGTCCAGCTCCCCTGGTTGGGACAGCAACAGGGCACGCTCCACCGCGTTCTTCAACTCTCGTACATTGCCCGGCCAGTGGTGCGTCTGGATGGCCTCACAGGATTCCTGCGACAGCGCCGGCACAGGGAGCCCGTGCTGGCGCGCCATGCGCTGCAGCAGCTCCTCGGCAATCACGAGCGCGTCGTCGCCCCGCTTGCGCAGCGGCGGGAGCGACAGGGTAATGACGCTGA
Source organism: Gemmatimonadota bacterium (assembly GCA_039584015.1). Lineage (GTDB taxonomy): Bacteria > Gemmatimonadota > Gemmatimonadetes > Gemmatimonadales > GWC2-71-9 > WVYX01. The sequence goes on from JBDGYO010000189.1 coordinate 6,290, forward strand.
GCCGGAAGTAGAGGTCCCGCCGGAAGGTTCCTTCCTGAACCGCTCGATCCGGGTTGTCGTTGGTGGCCGCGATGATCCGGACGTTGACCCCTCGCGACTTGGTGCCGCCCACCCGCCGTACCTGCCGGTCTTCCAGGACCCGCAGCAGCTTGGCCTGGAGATCGACGGACAGGGTGCCGATCTCGTCGAGGAACAGGGTGCCCCCGTCGGCCACCTCGAACAGACCCGGCTTGGCGGCGTGGGCGTCGGTGAAGGCACCACGCTCGTGGCCGAACAGTTCCGACTCGACCAGGTGCGTGGGAAGGGCCGAGCAGTTCACCGCCACGAACGGGGCGCCGCGGCGCGGCCCACCCTTGTGGATGCCCCGGGCCAGGAGCTCCTTCCCCGTGCCCGTCTCCCCCAGAATGAGCGCCGTGGCCTCGATGTGAGGCAGCACCCGTGCCGCCCTGGCCAGCACGGCCTTGATCGCCTGGCTCTCGCCCACGATCTCGCTGAACGCCCCGTCCCGGACCTCTTCCACTCCGCCGGCGGCCCGCCGCAGCGCGTCCCGATGGCGCTCGGCCGCGGCCGACACGGCATTCCTCAGGATTTCGACGTCTTCGGGGAGGGCGAAGTAGTCGCTGGCGCCGTGGGCTACCAGGAGCGCGGCAATGCGTCGCCCCGGATCCGCGCCGACCGCCAGCACCGGTACCGCCGCGGGCAGCTCATGCCCGTCGAGCCACTCCAGCGCCTCGCGCTCGGCTCCACCCGCGGCGAGCACCACCGGCGCGATCTCCGGTCCGACCGCGGTGACGTCTCCAACCTCCACCTGGCGCACCGGCACGCCCAGGTCCTCACCCAGGTGGTCCCACAGCTCGGAGAAGGAATCGGAGAGCTTGATGACCAGAACGGCGGCTTCGGCCACCGAGCCACCTTCGGCCGGCCGCTTGCCGGAGACACGTTTTCTCCAAGTCCTGGTACCTGCGGGAGTTGCCACGTAGCCTCAACTGGTCCGTTTTGAACCACCTCGGACGAACCGTACCACGCCTCCCGTCTTCACAAATTCGCTCAAGTCGTTTAACAACAAGAGCTTGCGAAGGCGCAGCAGTTTGGCCCCTCAGTTGCATCACAGGGCATCGGCAACCGGAACTAGCCGGCGGACCGACCCTGAACCCTAAGGAACCTCACTTGAGCAGTGTAACCCAGATTCCCGCGGATGCTGTGGTCAGCGTCACTCCTGGGCCTTCCCGTGCCAGACCAGGCCGGGGGCCGCGCGGGGGGCTGGTGCAGACTGTTCCAGGCGCCCGGCAACGGGGCGGCCGGCAGCGGGAATCCCTGCCTTACCATGCCACAACCGCGGATCCGGCCGGGCGCCTGTTCATTGACGCCCTGCTGGCCGTGGGTGAGGCCCTGGGTGCGAAGGACCCCTATACCGGCCGCCACTCCAGGCGGGTGAGCGCCTTTGCCGAGGCTATTGGGCGGGAGTTGGGGCTCTGCGCCCGGGACCTGGGCGACCTGCGGATGGCGGGTCAGCTCCACGACGTCGGGAAGATCGGGATCCCTGACGAGGTCCTGGGCAAGGAAGGGCCCCTGGATGACGCAGAATACGGGTGCCTCAAAGAGCACCCGGTAATCGGTGAGCAGATCCTGCGGCCGCTGCTACACGACCGTCCCACGGTGCTCGCCGTCGTGCGGTGGCACCACGAGCGGTTCGACGGCCGCGGGTTCCCGGACGGACTGCGGGGTAAGGAGATCCCGCTGGCCGCCCGCATCGTGGCCGTGGCCGATTCGTTCGACGCCATGACCAGCGAGCGGCCCTACCGCTCTCCGCTCGATCTGGACGATGTCCTGGCCGAGCTCCAGGCCGGGGTCGGGACCCAGTTCGATCCTCGATGCGTCGCGGCGTTCATGAGCGTGCTGAACCGCGCCCTCGAGCTGGCAAACGTTCCATCGCCGATGCGACCGCGCAGGCATCGGCGAACCCGAGCGCCCGCCCGGGTGCGTCCCGGGGGTTGTCCGTCCCCTCGCAACTACCGGCGGGCGGCTCGGGTTCGCTGCCACGCCACACCGGCTCGGAGGAGAGGTGGGCTGGCGCTCGTCGGGGCACGAGCGCCGCCCACGGGCCTAGCCCCCGGTCGGTCCCTCAGGCAACGCGCCCCGCCGGCCGCTGCCGTGCCCAGCCGGCGGGCCTGAGCACGCCAGCAAGTGCCCTTCTAAGAATGCTTTAATCATCCTTCATGACCGGATTACCGGCCGCGCGGCAAGTTTCCGTGGCCGGCAAGCAGGTCGCCTCGATCGCCCAGTTCAACCCCCGGCTAGGCGAGGCCGGACGGGAGGTAACTTGGTGCGTGCGGTCATAGATGGCGGCGCCGCAGAGGTCATCGCGCGCGCCCGCGCCGACGGTCGAACCACCCTGCACGATCCAGAGGCCCTCGCTCTGGTTC
>JBDGYO010000007.1:0-25668 GCA_039584015.1 Gemmatimonadota bacterium
CCGCTCGGCCACGGTCTTCTCATAGCCCCGATCGGTCGGTTCGTACCAGCGCGCCCCGCGGAGTGACTCGGGCAGGTACTCCTGGCCGATCGCCTTGGCGTCGTCCTCGGAGTGGTCGTAACGGTAGCCGTTGCCGTAGCCGAGGTCCTTCATCAGGCCGGTGGGGGCGTTGCGGATGTGGAGGGGAACGGGCTCTGCGGGGTGCTCCTTGGCCGCCGCGAGTGCCTGGGACCACGCCTCATAGACGCGGTTGGACTTGGGGGCCGTGGCGAGATAGATCGCCGCCTCAGCGAGGGCGATCTCACCCTCAGGCGAGCCAAGGAAGTGGTAGGTGTCCTTGGCGGCGAGGGCGATGGAGTGGTAGGTGTCCTTGGCGGCGAGGGCGATGGAGAGGGCCCGCGGGTCGGCCAGGCCGATGTCCTCGGCCGCCATCCGGACCATGCGGCGAGCCAGGTAAAGTGGATCCTCCCCCCCGGATATCATCCGGGCAAGCCAGTAGAGCGCTCCCTCGACGTCGCTACCCCTCACGGCCTTGTGGAGGGCCGAGATGAGATTGTAGTGCTCCTCGCCGGCCTTGTCGTAGCGGGGCATGCGGCGGGCCAGGACCGCCTCGAGCACTTCCCGACTCACCGGTTGGGCGGCGGCCTCGCCACCGAGGTTCGCCACCCGGGCTACGTGCTCCATCACCCCCTCGAGACCGTTCAGCGCCACCCGTGCGTCGCCGTCGGCATAGCGCACCAGGAGCCCCAGGGCTTCCTCCTCCAGCCGCACCGTTCCCCGTTCCCCGTTCCCCGTTCCCTGTTGCTCCAGCGCCCGCTCCACGATCCGCCTGATGTGCTCCTCCCCCAGCGGCTCCAGCACGAACACCTGGAGCCGCGAGAGCAGCGCGCTATTGAGTTCGAACGAGGGGTTCTCGGTGGTGGCCCCAATCAGCGTGATGGTGCCCTGCTCCACCCACGGCAGAAAGGCATCCTGCTGGGCCTTGTTGAAGCGGTGGATCTCGTCGCAGAAGAGAATCGTGCCGCGGCCTTCCAGCCGCTGCCGCTCCTGGGCCTCGGCGATGATCTCCCGCACCCGGGGCACGCCCGACGTCACCGCGCTGAACGCCTCGAAGTGACGATCCGTGTGGCGGGCGATGATGCGGGCGAGGGTGGTCTTGCCGGAGCCGGGCGGGCCCCAGAAGACCATGCTCGTGACCTCGCCCCGCTCAATGGCCTGACGCAGCGGCTTCCCCTCACCCACGAGGTGGTCCTGCCCCAGCAGCTCTTCCAGCGCCTGGGGCCGCATCCGGTCGGCGAGTGGGCGGCGCGCGCCCTGGTGTTCGAACAGCGAGGGGTCGGTCATGGTAGGCTCATGGCTGCCAATCTAACCCACGCGGCCCGGCGACTCTCGCCTTCGCCCGCCGGGTTTCGTTCCCTTGCGCAACGAAATCATACCCTACATCTTACGATTGTTCATACATTCAGCGCATGGAGTCCGCCGTGAAGCACCGTGTCACCCTCTCAATCCGATCGGAACTGGTGGAGGCGGTGGATCGCGCGCCGGGCACGAGCCGCTCCGAGAAGGTCGAGCGTCTGTTGGAGGAGGCCCTCGCAGGGAGGGAGCAGCGCCGCTGGGTGTCGGAGCTGCGGGCCTTCTACGGGCGGGCGCCCGACTCCGACGACCGGGCGGAGGACACCGAGTGGCAGGCCCTGGCCGCCGAGGCCTTCGAGCGCGACGAGTGACGCGCCGCGGTGAGATCTGGACGGTGGTGCCGCTCGACCACCCCAAGCCGCGGCCCGCCCTCGTGCTGAGCGTGGACGTCTGGAACAACCACGCGCCCGACGTGATTCTCGTTCCGCTTACCACTCGGCCAGGACCGTCGCGACCGGCCGTGCGGCACTCTTCCCTGAAGCAGGCCAGCTACGCGAAGTGTGGATCGATCGGTGCGATCTCAAAGGAGCGCTGCGGCGAGCGCATCGGGCGAGTGGACGAGGGGACGATGGCCGGCGTGGAGCGGGAGGTGCGGAAGCTGCTGGGCCTCTGACGGCGCACCCCGAGAATGTTCGCACCACCCAGCACGACTTTACCTACGCCGCGGGTCGCCCGTACATTCACAGTGGTGGCCGACTCGGACCACGGGGCTGAGATGCCGGTCACCGCCAGACTCTCACGGAAGTTCTACGAGACCTTCGGAGACGAGCTCGCAAATGAGTTCGTCGACTGGTTCAATGCCGTGGACAGCACGTACCGTACCGAGCTGCGAGAGCTGAACGAGCTCAACTTCGCGCGCTTCGATGCCAAGCTGGAGCAGCGGGTTGCCGAGATTCACCGCCGACTGGCGGAGCTCGAGGCCAAGCTCGTCAAGTGGATGTTCGTCTTCTGGGCACCCACGGCCCTGGCCGTCGTCGCCTTGCTGCTCAGGAGTTAGACGCCGGCCAGCTGTCCACCCCCGTCGCGTCCCACCCGCACCAGCACCTCATTCGCCACGAAGAACGCCGCCGCCCCCAGGAAGAACGCCAAGGGCAGCCGCCACCCCTTCTTGCTCTGGAATTCGGGCACCAGGTTCGAGGCCCCCACGTAGATCGCCACGCCGGCCGACACGGCGAGTCCGTTGGCCCTGAGCCACAGGAACGAGTCGGTGACTAGCATCCCCACGATGGTCGCGAGACCGAGCAGGGCGGCGCTCCCCAGTGCCTGGTGCGGCTTCATCCCCCCGGCGATCTGGAGGCTCGAGATGGTGAGCCCCTCCGGCAGCTTGTGCAGCAGGATCGCCAGGAACACCAGCACGCCCAGCGAGTCGCTCACGGCGAACCCGCTGGCGATGGCCACGCCGTCGAAGAAGGTGTGCAGCAGCAGGCCGAACAGCGCGGTCACCCCGGCCATGCGGCTGACGTCGTGCGTCTCCTCACCGAAGTGGAAGTGCTCGGTCGCCGTGTGCTGCGTGAGATGCACCAACAGGTACCCGATCAGCACGTACAGCGCGGCCCTGCCCCCGCTCAGCTCGTACGCCTCGGGCAGCATCCGCACGAAGGCGACCGAGAGCATGAATCCGGCGCCGAAGGCGACGAACAGCTCGATGACCCGAATGCCGAACTTGGCCCCGCGCACGGCCGCGGCTCCACCGGCCACGTTTCCCAGCGCCGCAATCACCGCGAACCAGAATGCCGAGGTCACGGGCCGCCCTCCACCAACTCCAGGAGAGTCTCCTTGATGTTGAGTTCCGGATCCTCCAGCACCCGCTCCAGCAGGGTGCGAAGCATCTCGCCCATCTGCGGCCCCTCGGGCACACCGGCGGCCATCAAGTCCTCACCCTTCACGGCCAGGTCACCCACCGCGAGCGGGGCGCCCGAGGCCCGGATGGCCTTCACCACCTCTGCCAGGCGCCCACCGTGCCCCTCGGCCTTTGCGATCGTCACCAGATCGTCCACAGCGGATTCTGCATCGCTCATCCAGCGCCGCACCTCCACCGGGGCCTCCGGATCGGGGTAGGAGTCCCGCAGCTCCCCGACGCTCCACCCACGTTCGATCTCCGCGTTGGAGCACCTGAGCCGCCGCAGGGTCGCCTCGGGATCGCTCGACAGATACGCGGTCATGAGCACCGCGTCCCGCGGCTCGAACCGGTCGAGCACCTGCTCCCAGCCACCGGACCCCTGCTCCTCCGCCAGCTCGGGCAGCCACGCCCGCAGCCCGCCCACGGCTGCCCACAGCTCGACCAGCTCGGAGGGCTGCTGGGCCCCGTCCAGCCCCTTGAGCCACTCGTCTCGCACCCGCTCGGCCGACAGATGCGGCAGCCCCGCCACGTTGGCCTTGGCCGCCTCCCAGGTGGCGCCGTCGATCACGAACCGGAACCGCGCCGCGAAGCGGAGCGCCCGCAGGATGCGCAGGTAGTCCTCCTGGAACCGTCGCTCGGGCTCCCCCACCGCCCGGATCACCCCCGCACCCAGGTCCCCGTAGCCGTCGAACGGGTCCATCCACTCATGCTTCAGTGGGTGGTACGCGATTGCGTTGATGGTGAAGTCCCGGCGCGACAGGTCCACCTCCAACGACACGCCGAACTCGACGACCGCGTGGCGACCGTCGGTCTTCACGTCCTGGCGAAAGGTGGTGACCTCGTGCGGCTGCTTGTGCCGGTCGAGCACCGCGATCGTGCCGTGCTCGATGCCGATGGGGATGCTGCGGCGGAACAGCCGGCGCATGTCCTCAGGCCGAGCCGCCGTGGCCATGTCGAAGTCCTTGTTCTCCAGCCCCAGCAGGTTGTCGCGTACCGCGCCGCCGACACACCAGGTCTCATACCCGGCGTCCTCGAGGGTCCGGGCGATCTCCAGGACCTCGTCAGGAATCGGCAGACGTGGAGGAAAGGGCATGAGAGTTGGCGTGGCTCCGCGCGACAATATACCGTGCACGGAGCCAACTGGGGCGGACGGGAGACCGTGAGGGCGGTGACGGCCCAACCGGACCGTAGTGAGAGCCGCTGCAGGAGCAGGCTCCATGCCCGATTTCGGGCAAACCGTTAGGGCCCCGTGAGTCACGCACACGTAGTACCGTACATCACAGAGTTGCCACCGGAGCAAGGGTAAGTTGACAGTGCATAAAAGGTTAGGTGCTATCTAGAGATGCCGAGCGGGTTCATTAGGATGCGCCCACCGATGGCGCTGATCATCGACAACAAGGACTGGTCCGCCAGGTCGCTCGAGAGCGTTCTGACGCCGGCCGGTTACGACGTTATTCGTGTCAAGACGGGCATGAACGGCGTCGCGAGGGCCCGTGCGCACCCACCCGACGTCGTCCTGATGAACTTCGACCTCCCCGACGGCAACGCCGTGGGGCTGTGCCACCTCCTGCGGGACGAGCCGCGGATCGGCTCGAGCATCCCGATCGTCGTCCTCTCCACCGGGCACGCCACCAGGCAGCAGCGGCTCGCCGCGCTCGAGGCGGGTGCCTGGGAGTTCCTCACCTATCCATTCGACGCGCAGGAGCTGCTGCTCCGGCTCGACGGGTACACCACGGCCAAGGCCGAGATCGACCGGATGAAGCAGGACAGCCTGGTGGACGAAACGACGGAGCTCTACACCGATCGCGGGCTCGAGCGCCGGGCGGAGGAGATGCGCTCGCTGGCCTTCCGCCAGGGCGGCCCCCTCGCGTGCTTGGTGATCGCCCCGGCCTTCGAGTCCGGTCACGAGCGCCCCAGTTCGGGCGCCGACGTGGACGCGATCGAGGACGCGATCAAGCAGATCGGCGACGCGCTCAAGGATGCCGGGCGCGTGTCCGACGCCATCGGGAGGTTGGGCAGGACCGAGTTCGCGATCGTCGCGCCAGCCACCGATGCCGAGGGTGCGGTCAAGATGGCGCGCCGGCTAGCCGCGGCGATCGAACGCTCCAACAACAAAGAAGAGAGCCCGCACTTCAGCCTGCGGGCCGGCTACGAAGCGGTGAGCAACGTGCGGGAGGCCCAGATCGAGGCACACGATTTGCTCGAGCGTGCCGCCATCGCCATGCGACGTGCGAAACCGAACGGCGAAGGCCAGTGGATCCAGCCGTTCGAGGGTGAAGGAGAGTTCCGCCACTAGGGGGCAGGCCCAGGGGCGAGTCGGACAACAGTGGGGAGCGGGGTCGGACGGGGTCGGCTCTGGCCCATAGACATGAACCCTGCGCGGGAGCTCGACCGGCTTCGACTGGGCCCCGCTCACTACTGATTCTTGTTGACCCGCTGCGCGGGGTTGCCGGTAGCTTCCCTGCCCCGAATCCCCGAATCCCTACCCGGGCGTTCCCGTTAGCCCACGCTGCTCAACGCGCGGAAATGTCTCACCCGCGTAGGTCCATGTCCCCAAAGGGGTCTACCCGACTGCGTGTCGTGGCACTGAGAATACTTGGCAACACTTGATCACGGCTTCCTGACGGCATCGTGCTAGATCGAGGCCAGCAGTTGCGCCCCTGCTCCGGCCTCAGCACGGCCGGCGGAACACTCATCACCATCTAACCGCCTTCGGAGCGGAGTGCCCACCGGCGCAGACATGCCGCGCCCGCCTGAGCCGCAGCTTGCGACGGTTCTCATCGCCGACGCCGGCCAATGGTCGGGGAAGGCCCTGGAGAGCGTTCTATCGGACGCGCTGTACCAGGTCGCTCACGTGAGGACGGCCGCGGAGCTTCTCGCGGCTGTCCGGCGTCACACACCAGATGTGATCTTCGTGAGCACCAAGCTGCCGGGCGGCACCCCGGCCGAGCTGGCGGACCGGTTGCGCGCGGAACCGCAGTGTGGTCCGACCGTGCCGATCATCGTCACGAGTGCCGAGCACATGCCGCGGTCAGCCCGGATGGAGGCGCTCGAGGCCGGCGCGTGGCTCACCCTCACCTACCCATTCGATGCCGAGGAACTGCTCGCACAACTTGACTGCTACGTCGCCGCGCGACGCCGCTTCACGGAGGTGACCGAGGAGAGCTTCGTCGACGAGGCCACGGAGCTCTACAGTCGCCGCGGTCTGCAGCACCGCGGACAGGAGCTGCAGGCCCTCGCGCTGCGGCACCGTCAGCCCATAGCGTGCGTCGTCTTCGCACCCGTTCCCGCCCCGGAAGCCACGAACAGGGACGAGGCCACCCTCGAAGAGGCCGTCCGGCTATGGGGCAAGGCCCTAAGGGTGGCCGGGCGGCGGTCGGACGCCGTGGGGCGGTACGGTCCGGCCAAGTTCGCGGTGATCGCTCCCAATACGGGCACCGAAGCGGCCACCGGGATGGCAAGGCGCCTGGGAGCCGTGCTCCGCTCAGCCGGCACGCAAGACGGCCGGCGGCGGTACGACATCCGCGCCGGGTACGAGGTTGTGGAAGACCCGATTGCAGCGCCGATGGAGGTGAACGAGCTGCTGGAGCACGCGGAGCGGGCGGTGGGTGAGGCGCAAAGGAGCGACTCTGGGGATTGGATACTCCCCTACGGAAGCGAAGGCTGAAGAAGCCCGCCTAGAAGATCGCGACGGCAGTGAGTGCGAGCGACAGCAGCAGGGTGGTGATCCGCAGAGCACCCTCCGCGGTGGCGAGCCCACCGAGCTGCGGGACCACAAAGCGATCCCCACTGCGGAGGCCAAGCTCACCGAGGGTGTTCCCCGCCGCCATTGCCTCCCGCAGCTCCCCCGTCGTCAGGAGCGACTGTTCACCGCGCTCAGCCTGCACCTTCTGGAGATTCCCTTGAGGGGTGGGGCCGCCGGCGGCCATGACGACATCGGCCACTACCGCATCCGCGGAGATATAGTAGAAACCAGGCCGCGCGACGGCCCCGACGACGCCAATCCGGAGCAGGGGCCAAGCCCGCACGTTGGGGTCTCGAACGTATTGCACGAGGAACTGCTGCAGACGGGATTCGAGCTCACCGCGCATCACACCGGCCAGCGAGACCTCCCCCACGCCCGGCAGATCAATCACCTGCCCTGCCTGGACTGTGAACGTGTCGCTCAATGAGGCCTGCCGATCGACACCGAGGAGAATGCGATCCCCGGGCCGGAAGTCGCCTTGCGCTAGCCGGGCCCGAACCGACGCCGCTTCCTCCATCGCCTCTTGCCGCAACACGTCGCTGTACCCGGACGACCGGCCGGCCAACTCGAGACGGTTCAGCAGCGCCTGGAGTTCCTGTCTGCTCAGGTCTTGAGTCTGGGGATCCACCTGCGCCCGCGCACCGGTCCACCCCAAGACCATAAGGACCCCGACACCCGCCATGACCAGCCCGGCTCTGCGGAGCGCGCGCGGCAGAGCGCCGCTCGAGACCGAAGCGAGGGTCGTCACGGGCAAGTCACTCGACCGTGACACTCTTGGCGAGGTTTCGCGGTCGGTCCACGTCGCAGCCCCGCAGCACCGCAATGTGATAAGCGAGCAGCTGGAGCGGCACGGACGTGAGCACCGGTGAGAGGAGCGGGAGCGTCTTCGGAACGCAGAGCACATGGTCGGCGAGGGCGCCAAGGTCGCCATTCTCCTGCGTGGTGACGGCGATGACCTTCGCCCCGCGCGCTCTCACTTCCTGCATGTTCGCGACGACCTTGCGGTATAGACCGTCCCTCGGGGCCACAAAAACCACCGGCATCTGCTCATCGATGAGCGCGATCGGGCCGTGCTTCATTTCTGCGGCCGGGTACCCCTCTGCGTGGATGTAACTGATCTCCTTGAGCTTGAGCGCTCCCTCCAGTGCCACAGGGAAATTCACGCCGCGGCCAAGGTAGAGAAAATCATCCACACCGGCATACTCGGCAGCAATCCGCTCTACGACAGGCTCGAGCTCGAGCACCGCCTCCACGAGTTCAGGCAGTCGCGCGAGCTCGTACACCAGATGCTGCCCCTCCTCGACGGGGAGGCCCCGGCGACGTCCCATGTGCAGCCCGAGGAGTACGAGCGCCACGATCTGCGAGGTGAAGGCCTTGGTCGAGGCCACGCCGATCTCCGGTCCCGCGTGCAGGTAGATCCCACCGTCCGCCTCGCGGGCGATGGTGCTGCCCACCACGTTCACCAGCCCGAGGATCTTCGAGCCCACCCCGCGCGCCTGCTGCATCGCCTCCAGCGTGTCCGCGGTCTCGCCGGATTGTGAGATGGCGACGGTGAGGGTGTCCGGGAGAACGATCGAGGGGCGATACCGAAACTCCGAGGCATACTCCACGGTGGTCGGGATGCCGGCGAGCTCCTCGAGCACGTAACGGCCCACCAGCCCAGCGTGCCACGACGTGCCGCATGCCAGAATGACCACACGGCGCGTTCTATCCAGTTCCTTCTGGGGAAGCTGCAGCCCCTGGAGCCGCGTCGTGCCGTGTTCGAACAGCAAGCGGCCGCGGAGCGTGCTGCGAACGCTCTCCGGCTGCTCGCAGATCTCCTTCAACATGAAGTGCGGGTAGCCACCCAACTCGATGGCGTCCAGCTCCCAATCGATGTCGGCCACGGCACGGATCTGCTCATGGGCATCCCGATCGACCACGTGATAGTCGCTCGCGGTAACGACCGCAATGTCCCCGTCGTTCAGGTACACGACGGACCGCGTGTGCTCGAGCACCGCAGCGGCATCCGAGGCCACGAAGCACTCCCCGTTCCCGACGCCGAGGAGCACGGGAGATCCCTTGCGGGCCACCACGATCTTGCCGGGATCGTCCTCCGAGATCACCGCCAGCCCGTACGCGCCCTCGACGTGCCCGAGCGCCGCAATGACCTGATCTTCGAGGCAATCGCCCGGCGCATCCTCGATCAGGTGCGCGAGCACCTCCGTGTCTGTGTCGGTCCTGAAGTCATGCCCAGCCTCCTGCAACTGAGCACGCAACGTATCGGCGTTCTCGATGATGCCGTTGTGCACGAGCGCGAGGCGGCCGGAGCAGTCGGTGTGCGGGTGGGCGTTGCCGGTCGTGGGCGCACCGTGAGTGGCCCACCGCGTGTGCGCGATGCCCGTTGAGCCGCAGGGCGCCGCGGCGCCGAGCGTGGTGGCAAGTGCCTCGACCCGGCCGGCCAGTTTGCGCACCTGCACACCCTGTCCATTCTCTACCGCTATGCCGGCGGAGTCATACCCACGGTACTCAAGTCGGCGTAGGCCTTCCACCAGAATGGGCGCGGCCTGCCGCCATCCCACGTATCCCACGATTCCACACATTGGATTACCGCCGCCGTTCGGTGCGAGTCAGCAAGGGCCGGTCGTCGGCTCCCAACCCGAAGCGAGACATCTGGCCGAGCTTGCTGAGCATGGACTCGAGAGTGTCCTCCGGGAGAAGCAAGGCGCGGCAGCGTTCGCAAAACAGCAAATCGAGCGGCTCGGTTCGATGCGAGTCACGCCATCGTCTGCGGCGCACCTCGGGCACCACCGCTTGCAGCTCCTTGCAGTTGTGGCACAGCATCGGCTCCACTCCTGTCGCGCCTCGTACACCCGATTGAGCCATCAAGTTTGGGACCCGCCACGAGGAGGGACGCAGCCGATGGGGATTGGCCTTGTGGCGCAAGGGGTTAGGGGCTGCCGACCGGTCGAGAGAGGCCCCTCTGATGACGCCTCGCGTTGCGCGATTGCGGCAGAATGCGGCCAACGTGTCGCCCGCTCGCAGCGGTTCCGGGGCCCAGCCGCGCTCGGGGGGGACCGGGCTAACCGCCACGGCCCCGGTCGGCTAGGGGCCTGCCGCCCCCTGGGCACGGACCGTGCGGGCGAGTTACGTTGTGTGGCTAGACATAAGGAAAGACCCTGGCCGGCGTGCCCCCAGCGTCCGGCCCTGGAGGAGGCATCCCGGCCGGTGACAGGCGCGTCCCCTGACTCCGCAAAGGGGCGGCCCCCACTCGTGCTCGTAGTAGACGACCACGAGTGGACCGCGAGATCGCTCGAGAGCGTGCTCTCGCCGGCGGGGTACGCCGTCATGCGCGCGTACACGGGCCGGAACGGTCACGTCCTGGCCCGAGCCCAGGACCCGGACCTCGTCTTCATCAACGTGAACCTCCCCGATTGTGATGGGATCGAGCTCTGCCGCACGCTGCGGGAGGAGCCCGAGCTCGGCGCTGGCGTTCCCATTCTCATGCTCGGTACCCACCGCCCCACCCGCCAGCAGCGGATCGCTGCCCTGGAGGCCGGGGCATGGGAAGTACTCTCCCATCCGCTCGACGCCCGTGAGCTCATCCTCAAATTGAGTGTGTTCACGAGGGCGAAGTTGGAGATCGATCGGGTGCGCCGAGACGCCCTGATTGACCACATGACCGGCCTCTATACGGTGGTCGGGTTGGAGCGGAGGGCGCACGAGCTGCGTTCGCTTACGTACCGTCAGGAGGAGTCGCTGGCGTGCGTTGTGTTGGCTCCATCGTCGGCATCGGCGAGCCGCAACGGGATCGCGGAGGCCGATGCCAGTCGGCTGGCGGACGTGCTGAGATCTGCGGGGCGGCTCTCGGACGCCATCGGGAAGATGGGCAAGAACACTTTTGCGATCTTCGCGCCCCAGACCGATGCGATGGGGGCCGCGAAGCTCGCCGAGCGGCTGGCGGCAGCGATCGAGAACGAGGCAGGAGGGGAGGAGCCCGTGCGCCTGCGCGCCGGCTACGACGCCGTCCCCAATGTCCACGAGGCGCCGGCGCAGGCCCGAGAACTCCTGTCGCACGCGACGATTGCCCTTCGGCACGCGTTGCAGGCCAGCGACTCAGAATGGCTCCAGGGGTTCGAACACCGCACGACCCCCTCCTGACATCCTATTTCGCGCCGGTCAGGAGCCTCTGCCCTGGCCCTCCGACCTCAGCCTGCGTCTCGTAGCCCTCCAGGCCGTAGGAGTAGTAGCGGTAGGCGTTCCCGCCCCTCAAGTCGTTGAGCACGGCTCCCAGCACCCGCACCGGAAGGCGATCCAGCACGTCGAGCTTGGCCTCCGCCACCTCCCGGTCCGTTGCCCCCAACCTTAGCACGATGACCGCGTTCCCGGTCGTTGTGGCAAGTGAGTAGGCGTCAATGCCGGCGCTGAGCGGCGGACTGTCTACAATGATGACGCTGAAGCTCGACCGCAGGTCGGTGATCAGCTGTCCCATCGCGCCCGAACCCAGGAGCTCCGGCGCCTCCTGGCGCCGAGTCCCGCCACCAATGAAGTGGAGCGCATCGTGCACGGCCTCCTGCACAACGTCCCCCAGAGCGACCGAGCCCGTGAGGAGATCTACCAGGCCGGGCTTGCGCCGCAGGTTGAGCACGTGGTGTAGTCGGCCGCGCCGAGAATCGCCATCGATGAGCAGGGTGCGGTGACCCGCGGAGGCAAACGCGAGAGCGAGGTTCGACGCCACGAACGACTTGCCGTCCCCAGGGTCGGGACTGGTCACGGTCAGGAGAATCGGGCCCGCGGCACCGTGAGCATGGACCACGTTCAGCCGAACACCTCGGAGCGCCTCGATGACCAGAGCATCCGTCTTGCCCGTCCGCCTCGCCCGGTTCATACGCTGCACGTGCGGGATCGCACCGAGCAGCGGCAACGCGAGGTCTGTGGTGATCTGCTCCGCATACTGGACCCGCCGGTCAATGCGATCGAGCAGCACGGCGCCGAACACTCCCAATCCAAGACCGGCCATGAAGCCCATCGCGATGAGCTGCCCCGCACGATTCCTGACGGGCTGGCTCGGGACCACCGCGGCATCGAGCACACGGACGTCCGGGATGCTGCTGGCCTCGGCCAAACGCGCTTCCTCGTACCGCTGCTGTAGCATCGTGTAGAGGTTCTCGGCAACGGTGACGTCCCGCTCCAGGCGTGCTTCCTGGATCGCTCGGGGGGGCACCTGCTGTAGCTCCTGCGATGCCGACGCGATGCGGGAATCGTACTCGTCCTGGCGGGCTTGAAGCTCCGACATGAGCTCGCGAACGCGCTCCGGAATCGTGACCCGTTCGAGTCGGCGGACATCATCCGTCAACTGCTGAACCGCCGGAAACTCCTCGGTGTGTCCGTAGCGGAGGGCCCGAAGCTCCGCCCGCCTGTCCGTGAGCTCCTCCAGCGCCAGCTTGATCTCCCGCGACTGCTGGACGGCCTCCACTGCTTCCAGGGCATCGACCGACAGCCCCGAATCTGACACCTGACCGAGCGCTCGCTGCAGGGCTTCGCGATCCCGCACCGTCTGGTCCCGAGCGACCTTGATCTCGAAGAAGCTGTCGAACACAGGATCGCGCGTGAGCTCGAGTCCGGCAGCGAGCGGGCTGGCGCGCTCCGACGGGAGTGTCACGGTGTTGACGCGGAAGCTCTCCAGCGCGATCTCGGCTTCCCTGAGGTTCCGCTCAGCCTGACGAAGCTGGTCCTCCAGGATGGTAGCCAGCTCGCTGAGCTTGTCGCGCTTGAGCGAGGCGGCGACATCCACGTATCGCGCGACGACGGCGTTCACGGTTGCCGTGATGAGCGTGGGGCTCGGTCCGGACAACTCCACTCGCATGAAGTCGCCGGTCGCGTCCGTGCGCGCCCTCAGAGCGTTTCCGAGCGCGCGCGCGGCATCACGTGGGGTGCTCACCGAGAAGTCCACCTCGCGCCCAGGTTCCAGCTCGCTGGGCGGCGGCAGCCACCCGAATCCCACACTGGCGCCGATGGAGGCTCCCACCTCCACTCGGTCCACGAGGATGCCGCTGCTGGAGAAGAGCATCACCACGCGGCCGGCATCCCCGACGGCGAGCCGGTACGCATCCGGCACGATCACGTCGCCCGTCAGCTCGAAGGACTCGAAGACCGCCGAGTCCGCCGCAGACTCGATCCCGAGATAGAGCCTCAACTCCTGTACCGCATGGTCCAGCACCATGTAGGAACGGAGAAGCTCCACCCACCCTAAGCTCTGCAGTAGGCGGGCGGACCTGATGGGTCCGCGGCTGTCCCCCCCCCCTCCGTTCCCCGACTCGATCCACACGGTGGCCTGCGCCAGGTACTGTGGCCTCAGCGTGCGCGCCGCCATGATGCCCCCGCCCGTCCCCAGCGCCACCGCCAGGATCACCAACCACTTCCTTCGGAGAATCGCAGCCAGGTAGCGCCGCCAGTCGAACCCCTCCCCGTCTTCCGTGATCCGGCGGCCTGAGGATGGGCGTCCTCCCGCGGGTCCCGCGAGGAACGGGGCCGGCTGGACGGGCGGCAGGTCGCGTTGCAGCGAGGCAGGCAGGTCACCGGGCATGCGTTGCTCGGAGCTCCTTCCGGTTTTCGGGGTGAGACGGCGTCGGCGTCCAGGGAGAGGCTAGCAATAGTGATACCCAGTCCCGCCGCCTCCCCCGAGAGGAGTTCGACTCAGAATCGCGGGGATCGGCAGGCACGGGATTGTCAGACTGTAGCGGGGATGCAACAACCGAGGTGGTGGGACTTGCGCGATTGTTGCACGCGCGCTACAACAAAACTTCCACCAGATGTGGCAACGGCCGAGATGCCGGGTGATGATGGGCCGCTTTCCTGGCCCGGCGTGTGCAACAGGTGAGGCGCCCGTGCGGCCGCCCGTCCGGCGGCCCGCGACCACCTCGATCCAAGACGCTGTGCCAAGGAGGCGACTCGATGGCAACCTCCGGACTAACGAACGGGCGTAATCGGGTACCGGAGGGCCCGATCCCCGAATTCGCGGAGTTGGACCGCGAAGCCAAGCTGGGCCTCAGGGTCCTTGTGATCGACGACGAGCGCACGCTCCGGGAGAGCTGCCGTACCTTCCTCCAGAGCGAGGGCTACGTCGTCGACGTCTGCGCAAAGGGCGCGGAGGCGCTCGATCTGCTAGGGCGGAGGCCATTCGACATCGTGCTGATCGACCAGTACATGTCGGACATCCCGGGCATCGAGCTGCTCAACGCCTGCCTGACCACCAATCAGGACGCCCTGGTCATCATTATGACGGGGAATCCGTCCGTCGAGTCGAGCGTCGAGATGCTCCGGGCCGGGGCCTGGGACTACCTCGCCAAACCGTTCTCTGCGACCCAACTCCAGATCCTCATCGGCCGGGCCGCCCTCTCGGTCCTGGTTGCACGCGAGTCGGAAGCGCTCGCGGCCGCCACGGAGCGGGAATTCGGGAACAGCGACCGTGTCAACATCCTCGGAATCGCGCCGGCCTTCAGGCTCGTCATCGACCAGGCCCGTCAGGTGGCCCGAACCGACGCGTCGGTGTTCATCACGGGAGAGAGCGGCACCGGCAAGGAGCTCATCGCCCAGTTCATCCACCACCACTCCCGCCGCAGCAGCCGGCCGATGGTGGCCTTGAACTGCGCCGCCCTGCCCGAGACCCTCCTGGAATCGGAGATGTTCGGGCACCGCAAGGGAGCCTTCACGAGCGCGGTGCGGGACAAGCCGGGACTCCTCGAGACGGCCAATGGTGGCTCCATGTTCCTGGATGAAGTGACGGAGATGTCTAAACCCATCCAGGCAAAGCTCTTACGTGTTATCCAGGACGGCGTGGTGCGACGGGTGGGCAGCGAAAAGGTCGATGCTGTGGTCAACGTGCGTTTCATCTCAATGACCAACCGCGACCCGCAGGAAGCCACTCAATCCGGCGAACTCCGGGAGGATCTGTTCTACCGTCTGCACGTGGTGCCTATCACGGTTCCCGCCCTGCGGGATCGGCCGGACGACATCCCTCTGTTGGCCCAGCATTTCCTGCGCTACTATTGGACCCGCCATCGTGACACCGGACTCGAGCAGCCCCAGCTGTCCGAGAACGCCGTGCGCGCGCTGTGCGCCTACGACTGGCCCGGCAACGTCCGCGAGTTGCAGAACCTAATGGAGCATCTCGTGGTCGTGGCCGACGCCGGCACGCGGGTTACCGAAGAGGGGCTGCCCTTCATCGGCGATGCGGAGCACCCGCCCGCCGCGAAGGAGATGGCACTGACGGGCCTCTTCGAGGGCCACCCCTACCACGCGGCCCGGGATCGCGTTGTGGCGGAGTTCGAAAAGCGGTACCTCACGGCGCTCGTGAACCGAGCAGCGGGCAACATGTCGAAGGCCGCACGGCTGGCTGGCGTGGACCGAACCACACTGTACCGACTCATGGAGCGACATGGCTTGCAGCGCGAGACAATCATGACGCCAAGCGAAGCCGGATGAGAGTCACCCCCACGCGACCCGTGACGAGCGATGTGGAAAGACGCTCGGGCGGGGAGCGCCGCGGCGAGGACCGGCGGGCGCGGGCCGAGGCAGTCGCGCGCGATCGCCGAGTGGGCCGGGAGCGCCGGCGGCACGAGCGCCGCCGGCGCAAGCTCGGGATCCATTGGCGGTCTCCCATGTTGCACTCCCGGGAGGCGCCGCCGCCCACGGATGTTGTGGTGGGACTGCGGTCGGCCGCGGCACACGTGACCGCAAACTGGCACCACGAGTACAAGGACGGCGCCACCGGGCCGGAAGTCACGGAGCTGGCGGACGCGCTGGTGGCGGCCCTGACCCGCCCCGGCACCACCGTTGACACACGCCTCAGGTCCGTGACCGGGCGCCGCCTCTTGAACCTGATTCGCGCTCAGATGTGCGTCGAGTGGCGCCGCCGCCCCGCGACCCCGGCCGGAAGCGAGATCCTCTCGATCCTCGAGAGATTCGAGGCAGTGCGAGTCTCGATCGAGCCCGACTGGGGGCAGTACTTCGCAAGCCGGCTGCAGGGACCCGACGGTCTGGCGCTGGTTGTCGAGGTGGCACACGACCTCCGCTCCCCCCTGACCTCGGTGCTGTTCCTGGCCGAGACCCTTCAGCGGGCTCAGAGCGGGGAGGTGAACGAGTTGCAGCGCCGCCAGCTCGGCCTCATCTACAGCGCCGCCCTCGGGTTGAGCGAGATGGCAAGCAACGTGATCGAGATGGCACGAGGCGGCCGCCGACTCGCTGATGATCAGCCCACACCCTTCTCGGTGACGGCAATGCTGGAAGCGGTGCGCGACATGGTGCAGCCCATGGCCGAGGAGAAGGGCCTGGCAATCAGGCTGCTGCCTCCGACGAGCGACCACCGGCTGGGACACCCGGAGGCCTTGAGCCGGGTCCTCCTCAACCTTACGACCAACGCCATGAAATTCACGGAGGACGGCTTCGTGGAGATCATCGGGCGGGAAGTGGGGCTGAACCGGGTCGAGTTCTCGGTACGGGATACCGGACCTGGGATTCCCCCGGCGGCGCTGGAGACCCTCTACTCGGCTTTTCGAAGGTCGCCATCCCGCGGGGAGTTCCAGTTCTCTGGCACCGGCCTCGGCCTGGCGCTATGCCGCCGACTGGTCGAGGCGATGGGATCTGAGTTACAGGTGAACACCCGCCCCGGCTGGGGAACGCGGTTCCACTTCGAGCTCAGTCTCTGCCCGGTCGATTCGGGGCCCCGCACGACCCATTAAGTCCGCGCTCGTTCCCTCTCCCCCGCGGTGAGCGTGGCGGGCACGCCCGGTGCTGCACGGGGCGCCGCCGAGAACAGATCCGCCCCTCCAACCCGCCTGGCCTGCCGCGTTTCCAGGAACGCGCGAGCCCCGGCCACTACTCGCTCCGCCGCCCGCCCATCACCATAGGGATTCGCCCGCCGAGCCATCGCGGCGTATGCCTCACCGTCGGTGAGCAAGCGCCCCACGGTGGCCACGATCGTATCCGGATCCCGGCCCACAACCGATACCACCCCGGCCTCGACACCCTCGGGTCGCTCCGTCTCCTCACGTACCACGAGCACTGGCTTACCCAAGGAGGGAGCCTCCTCCTGGACGCCGCCGGAGTCTGTGAGAATCAGGGTCGAGTACTTCAGCGCCGTAACGAAGTCCAAGTAATGCAGCGGCTCGACCAAGTGAATCCGATCCCGACCCCTGAGGTACTCGTCGACCACCTCCCGCACGTTGGGATTTGGGTGCACCGGGTACAACACATGTAGATCCTCATGGTCCGCGGCCAGCCTGCGTATCGCCGTGCAGATACCTCGGAGGGGCGCTCCAAAACTCTCACGCCGGTGCGCCGTCACCAGCATCAGCTTGTCCTGCGCGCCGCATCCCGGGACCAGACCCGCGAAGCGCTGTCCGTCCACTCTCGCGGCCACCGTCAGCAGCGCGTCAATCACGGTATTCCCGGTGACGAGAACGGACTCCGGAGAAATGCCCTCGGACAGGAGGGTCCGACGGTTCCCGCTGGTCGGTGCGAAGTGCAGGTCGGCCAACTGCGTGAGCACTCTGCGATTGACCTCCTCCGGGAACGGGCTGTCCTTGTGATGCGACCGCAGTCCGGCCTCGACATGCGCCACCGGGCACCCCGCGTAGTAGGCCGCCAGACCACCCACCATGGCGGTGGTCGTATCCCCCTGCACCATCACCAGGTCGGGACGCTGCCAGCGGAAGACCTGCGTCAACTCGCGCAGCGCACGGGCCGCCAGATCCTCGAGCGCCTGGTTGGGCGCCATGAGATCGAGGTCCACGTCGGGGCGGATTTCGAACAGCTCCAGCACCTGGTCCAGGATGCCACGGTGCTGCGCCGTGGACACTACCAGCGGCTGAAACGCCGGCGCACGCGCGAGCTCCAGGATGACGGGCGCGAGCTTGATCGCTTCCGGCCGGGTGCCGACCACCACGGCGACCCGGAAGAATGTGGTCGTCATGCTTCACAACCTCCATCACATCCCGTGCCACCAACGCGAGGAGTGTAGCGGACGGCCAACATGTGTCCGTTGCGCGCACACCCTGCTCGAGCCGGTGTGCCGGCGCCGGCTTCGTAACAGGCTGTGGGGAAAGGAGATAGATGACAGCGCCTGGCGGGTCAACTCTGCACACGTCTTGCAAACTGACGGTCGTTATGACAGTGACACTCGCTCGTGCACCTGCAACCACCGCGCTAACGGTGGTGCTCCCAGCCTACAACGAATCACGCAACCTTCCCCGGCTCCTCACGCGGATCGGCGACGTTCTCGACCGTCTCGGCCAGCCCTACGAAGTGGTCGTGGTCGACGACGGGTCCACCGACGACACCGCAAGCATCGCCGAGTCCGCTGTGCGGCGGATGCCCGTCCGAGTCATCCGCCACCGTACCAACCGGGGGCTCGGCGGCGCCCTCCTCACGGGGCTGCTCGAGGCCATTCCCCGCAGCGGGATCGTCATCACGATGGACGCCGACGACACCCAGGATCCGGATCTCATCCCGCGCATGGTGGAGCGTATCGAAGCGGGCCACGACGTCGTCATCGCGTCGCGTTTCGAGTCGGGCGGCGCGGAGATCGGCGTACCGCTACACCGTCGCTTCCTCAGCCACGCCGCGAGCGCGGTTCTCAAACGGATCGCGCCAATCAAGGGCGTGCGCGACTACTCGTGTGGCTACCGCGCGTACCGCAGTGACTGTCTACGCCACCTTGTTGACGAGCACGGTGAGAAGGGCCTCGTGCAGGAACGGGGCTTCGCCTGCATGCTCGAGGTGCTGCTGAAGGTGGGATCCAACGGCGCGCGCATCGCCGAAGTGCCACTGGTGTTGCGCTATGACCGCAAGAAGGGCCATAGCGCGATGCAGATCGTGCGCACGATCCGCCGCTATCGCTCGGTCGTTCAGGCCCACCGGGTGCGGTATCGGCCTGTGCGCCCTCGGCCTCAGATTGTTCCCCTCGAGAAGAGACGATCCTCGGAGGTAGCACACCGGATCCTGAGTCTGTTGGTGGCAGCCGTGGGCCTGCTGCTCGCTGCACCATTGATGGTCGCCATCGCACTGCTCGTCAGGCTCACGTCTCCCGGACCGGTGCTGTACAAGCAGGTCCGTGTGGGGTATGACCGGCGCCGAGGCCAGGCAAACGGCGGACGCCGCGGCAGGCGCGGCTCGGACACCGGTGGGAAGCCCTTCACGATCTACAAGTTCCGAACGATGTACCTATCCGACGGCGACGGGTCGGAAGAAGCCTGGACTGCGCCCGACGACCCGCGTGTGACGCCTGTAGGCAGGGTGCTGCGGCAGATGCGGTTGGATGAGATGCCTCAGCTGTTCAACGTCCTGCGCGGCGAGATGAACATGGTGGGCCCGCGCCCCGAGCAGCCGACGATCTTCGGGGAGCTACGGACAAGCATCGACGGGTATGCCCACCGACAGGCCGTGCCACCAGGGATCACGGGCCTGGCGCAGGTCAGACACCACTACGGCCAATCGATGGAGGACGTGCGGCGCAAGCTTCGGTTTGACCTCGAGTATATCTCGGAGAGGTCGATCGTGGCGGACTGCCGCATCCTGCTGAGGACGGTTCCCACCGTCCTGCTTCGCCGGGGAGCCTGGTAGAGCCGAACGCCCGGGTCAGATTCGCTGCGCAACGACGCTGATGAGGTCCCCCAAGCTGTAGCGCAGCGCCGCCCGTGAGAGCGGCGTTCGCTCGAGCGCTCGCAGAG
Source organism: Gemmatimonadota bacterium (assembly GCA_039584015.1). GTDB lineage: Bacteria > Gemmatimonadota > Gemmatimonadetes > Gemmatimonadales > GWC2-71-9 > WVYX01. The sequence goes on from JBDGYO010000007.1 coordinate 19,706, forward strand.
CCGACCCGACCAACCGGCCCACCGAGCGCTCCAGCAATCGCAGCGCGAACTCGAGTCGGACCAGCTTCGTGGTCCGGCCCGTCCATTGAACCTCGTACCCGTGGCGCGCAAGCAGCAGCCGAAGGGTGCACCGGTCGAACAGGTGAATCACCGTCGGCGCGTTGACCTGCTGCCAGCGGCGACCGGACAGCCGTGGGATCCAACTTGCCCGGTTCCAAGTCTCGAGCACCAGCAGCCCGCCAGGCCGTTGGCTTTCTCGAACCACATCCAGCATCTCATCGGGACGTGCGACGTGCTCCAGCACTTGAAAGAAGGTGACGACGTCGAACCTGCAGCCACTCTCGATCCAGGAGGTAGCCTCCGGGCGGATATCCAGGTTCAGCTCTCGGCGGGCCCAATCGGCGGCATATGGGGAGACGTCGACACCGCTGGCCGACCAGCCATCGGCACGGGCTTCATCCAGAAAGAACCCGAGGGCGCATCCGACATCTAGCAGCGCTCCCGGTCTCGACGGCCAGAAACGGCGGATCAGTGCCAGCCGGGCCTGCGCGTTGCGCCGATGCAGAGACTCGTCACCGACGTAATCGTCGTACCCACCGGGTACCTGGCCTTCGAAGTAGCCCCGCCCATAAACCCCTTCCGCCTCGCCCGACGTCGGCAGCGGATCGAGCCTGGCGAGGCCGCAGGAGGTGCACGTCACGTAGCGGTGGCATCCGGCCGGGAATAGCTCTCGCGCACTGCCGCTCCCGCACGCGACGCAGCCGGGGTCGGGCTGTGCCGCAAACGGTCGAGCGGCCCGGCTGCCCGGACTCGGAACGCGTACCACCCCTCAGCCCCCCCTTCTCTACCTGGTCAGCTCAGGGTCGCTGACCTACGGGCGCCCTGGCAACTCGTTGCCTGGTTCTTCGGCTCTCGGACAGTGGTGGCTGCTCGACCTCGAGATCCTGCCAACGCCCCGTCCGGCGCGCTTCATACACGCGCTCAATGAACTGCACGGCCAGTACGGCGTCCCGATCCGGGTCGGGCGTCGGCGGCGCGGGCGCGTGCACCCGCACCGCAAAGGCTTGGAGCAGCTCGGCAAATGCCTCACGCTTGTCGTAACCCGCCCCGAAGTCAGCCCACTCCCGCTCCCCGTGGCGGCGTATCTGCCCGCCGGTCCATCCCACGCGCAGTGTACCCTTCGTCCCCTGTACCACGAGGTAATCCAGATCCTTCGTGAAGTAGGTCCAGGACAGCACCACACGGCCCAGCGCCCCACCGCGCGTCTGGAACTGGATTTCGGCGCTGTCTTCGACTCCATCACCAAGAGTCGATCGCGGGAACTCCGCCCAGACCCGATCGATAGGCGAGTAGAGCACTTCGTGCAGCACATCGAGCGCGTGGGCGGCGTTGTCCATCACCACACCGCCACCCGACACCTCGGGCCGTACGTTCCACCGCGAGCCCATGGGTACTTGGGCGCAGAACGCGACCTCGTAGGAAACGGGATCCCCGATCGCCCCTTCCCACAGCTTGCGCCGCGCCGACCGGAGGTCGTCCACGTAGCGGAACTTCGAGGAGACCTTCAGGACCACCCCCGCGGTCATCGCTCGCTTCACCATCGCGATGGCGTCGTCCTCCGTGGGGGCCAGCGGCTTCTCGCAGAGTACGTGAATCCCGGCCTCGAAGAGCAGCTCGCACAGCTCGCGGTGGAACGCGGGAGGTGCGCACACACACGCGGCGTCTACCTCCGTCTCCCGCAGCATGTCGACGATGGTGGCGAACGTGGGGCACCCCCACGCCTCCGCCGCCCGCCTCCGCGCCTCCGGATCAGGATCCACACCTGCGACCAGCGTGGTCAGCTCGCTTTCCTCCACAGCCGTTCTGTGGGCCTCTGCGATGGCCCCGCAGCCAACAATGGCAAGCCGAATCGGTTCGTCCGTCATGCCGGTACCCCCCCCACGAAGGACTGCTCACGCGCCGCCTCGACCACCTGGCGTACCTGCTGGCCGATGTAGCGTATGTGCGCCTCCTCGTACCTCTCGGTCCACGGCAGCACGAGCACCTGGGCGAGGCCGTCCCGGCACCCCGGGTAGTCGTCCAGCCGCTCGATGGATGGTGCGCCCTCGTACTGCGAGTAGGGAAACTCGGTGTCCCGAAACGTGCGCCGCTCCTGGAACTGGCGGCACATGAAAGCCGGCTTCTGGATGTAGCGCGGCACGTTCCACACACCGAGCTGCTTCAGTTCCTTGCTCAGCACATCGGGACCTCCGGGGATCTCAGCGCGGTCCACGAGCAGCACGAACTTCCAGTAAGTCTGTGTGGCCCCTGGCGTCGTGGGCAGCGGCCGAATCCCGGGGACGTCCGTGAGGAGCTCTCGCAATAGATCTGCCATCCGCACACGCTGCGCGGTCATCGCGGTGACCTTGCGCACCTGCGCCAGCGCCACCGCCGCCTGCAGCTCCGTCATACGGTAGTTCAGCCCGAGGAACTCGTGATCCGGCGACGGGTCGCCGTAGCCCCAACCCTTGTCGGCCCACAGGCGCACCCGCCGGGCGAGGTCGTCCGAGCTGGTGACCACGAAGCCACCCTCTCCGCACGTCATGTGCTTCGTCTGCTGGAAGCTGAACGCGCCGATGCCACTGATGGTACCGGCCAGACGCCCTTTGTATGTGGCCAACGTGGCCTGCGCGGAGTCCTCGATCACCGGTATCCCATGCTTGCCAGCCAGCGCCATGATCGGATCCATGTCGCAGGGATTCCCGAACAGGTGCGTCACGACGATCGCCCGCGTGCGCTCGGTGATCCGCGGCCGTATCGTCTCCGCCGTCACGTTCAGTGTGTCGGGATCCACGTCCGCGAACACGGGGACCGCCCCATGGAACAGGATGGGGGAGATGGCCCCCATGTCGGTGATCGGACTGCTCACGACCTCGTCGCCGGGCGCGATGTCGATGGCTCCCAGAGCTGTGTGTACAGCGGCGGTGCCCGACGATACCGCACGGGCGTGCGGAACGCCGAACAGTTCGGCCAGCGCCTGCTCGAGCTGCGGCGCGATTGCGCCCCCGATCGTGAACAGGTTGCCGGAATCGATCACCTGCTTGAGGAGTGCCAACTCCTCTTCCCCGAAGCTGCGTCCCGAGGCGTCACGATCCGACGGCAGCGGAAGGATGCTGGAGTCATTCATAGTGTGTTACCCCCACCCACGAGTTGGGCAGGCTCCCGGGCCTGCCCGAATTGTTGGTCAACGATGTCGACCAGAGGAACCACCCGCCGCCGAGACCCCAACTCGGCGATCGCTCGGGCCGCGAGATCCAGCTTCCGTTCCAGGGGCAGGCGCATACCGGGATGGCGGCCTATACGTGGATCGAGGCCGTCCGGATCGACGGCCAGGAAATCCACCGCGTGGAACTGGTACGTGATCGGGCCGCGCCGCGTTCTGGCCAGGGCCCCCAGCGCCGCGAACGCGGGCGCCGGCAAGAGGAATCGCAAGGTGTGATAGTACGGGAACCGTGTGTACGGGGCGGTGCAGATGGGAATCTCGGCCAGCGCCCCGCCGTTGTGCCGACGGAGGTGGGGACGCGTTGGCCCAAACACCCCCTCCCAGATACTCGACTCGGTGCGCGTCCGGCCGCCCACGCTGCGCTTTGCGATCGAGAGACGCAGCAGCGGCAGGAGCAGCGATGGATACGTGGACGCGTCGTAGCGGTACCCCGACTCGACCAACGCGTCAAGAATGTCAGCGGAGAGGTCCCAGCTCGGTGCTCGGAACCCTTGCACCCGCTCCCCACTGAGCACTTCCAGCAGGGCCTTGGATTCACCGATCTCCGACGCGAGCCGCTCCTCGCTCATGTGGCTGAACGGGAGCCGGTGCGTCATCGAGTGACTCGCAACCTCGTGCCCGCGCCGCACGATCTCCGCGACAGAGTCTGGGTGGCGCTTTGCTTCCTCGGCGATCAGGAAGAACGTTGCGCGCGCGTTACCGCGGCTAAGCGCGTCCAGTGCCCGCGGTATGGCCAAACGGTATGCCGTGCCGTCGTCCGGGGGGCGCTCGAAGCCGTAGCCCTCCAAATGACTCGTGACCGAGTCCACGTCGATGGACAGCCCGGCCAGCTTCATGCGGGCACTCCCGCGCGCGACACCAAGCGCTCCGCGACCCGTTTCGCCAGGCCGGTCGAACTGTTCCACGAGGTCACGTTGGGATAGATCTGCGCAGTCGTGGCCAGGTACACCCGGCCCGGCACTAACTCCTCAGGCGGCACCCGCTTGCCGTAGCCGGGTGTGTAGAGCGGCTCCACGAACGGGGCCCGGAACACGGCTGCGTCGGTCACGTCGGCAGCGGTCAATCCGGGCACCAACCCCAGTAGCGCGTCAACGTACTTGCGCTGCAACTCCTCTGGGTCGCGTTGGAACAGCGGATCGCTCCGGTGGACGTAGTTGAGCAGGTACGCGAGGTGCCGGCCCCCGCTGTCCTCGAGGTCGACTGCGCGCGTGGTCTCGACGATTCCCTGGAAGGGAACGTCACAGTTCACGACGGGAATCCAGTAGTGCTTCGTGAGGGAACGCCGCAGCATCACCAGCACGTTGAGCACGCCTTGGTAGTCGAGATCGTCATTGATTCGCTGCAACCGTGGCTCGAGACCTCCGCCGGCGGCGATCTGCCGCAGCTGGACGTAGGGCAGTGTCACAACCAGCCGGTCGAACGGGCGGGCCTCACCGGCGAACTGCAGAACCGGGCTGTCGTCCTCAGTCAGGTGGACCTGCTCGACCGGGGTGTTGAGGTGCAGCGCCACCCCCCGCGACCGCAGCGAGGCCACGAGCGCGTCTGTTATTCCCTTGTATCCCCCGCGGATGTACCCCTTGACCTCCTTCTTCGTACCCTTCTCCCGGTTGAAGCTGGCCCAGTACCACAGCGCCGGGATCTCGCGGTACGCGTCGCCGAACTTCGCCTCCAGCAGTGGCCGCCACAGGCGGTCGAAGGCACGACTGCCCGAAAGTCGGGTGAGCCACTCCTCGACGGTGATGTCGTCCAGCGGATCCGGTTTAGCGACATAGCTCGCGTACAACGCTGTGAGCCCCAACCGGACCCGGTCCACAAATGCCGCCGGCTTGAAGCGCAACAGATCGAGCGGCGAGTTCAGCTCGTACAGCGTCCGGTCGTAGAAGAATCCGAGGGACGTCTCCTTCCAGTACACGCGCTCAAGCATGCCGAGCGTACCCAGCAGCGCCAACAAGTCGTCGTCGGTAGGCAGGAGCACGTGGTAGAAGCGATCGAGAAAGTCGCCCTCGTGCTCGAAGAACGTGCCGAGGCCGCCGAACTGCCCGGAGGCCTCGAACAAGGAGACTTCGGCACCCGCGTCTGTCAGGAAGTGTGCCGCGGCCAGGCCGGCGATACCGCCGCCGATCACCCCCACCCGTCCGGGGCCCTGCCCCTCGAGCGCGACCGTGCCGCCCATCGCTTGTGGAATGCTCGTCGCCGTCATGCCGACGTCGCGGCCGAGGCCGGCCGGTTCAGTCCACGGGCGAACCGCATGTTCCGCCCGATGACTACGACGTAGCGCGAGATTGTGTGGACGATGTTCATCTTGCTCTCGCTGAGCTTGAGATCGTACCGCAGCACCAGCGGCACCTCGGCGGCCCGGATGCCCGTAGCGCGCAGCTTCAGCAGGAGCTCCATCATGCATGAGAAGCCTTGCTCTCCAACGAGTCGGCCGAACCGTAGCTGGACCCGCCGCAGTGCCTCGGCCCGGTACGCCCGGAACCCGCTGGAGTAGTCCTTCACGGTGCCCACGGGAAACAGGAACCGCAGCACTCCACTGGCACCGTGGCTCAGCACCTTGCGGTACCCTGCCACCCCGATCTCCTCGCCTCCCGGTTCGAACCGAGAGGCCACGACCAGGTCGTAGCCGTCCTCGAGCTTGGCCACCAGAGCCGGGATGGTCCGCGGGTCGTGAGAATCGTCCCCGTCCATGGTCACAATGACC
>JBDGYO010000190.1:0-5678 GCA_039584015.1 Gemmatimonadota bacterium
TACGGCGCTGCCCGGATCTTCTACTACAACTCCCTCATGCGCCGCTACCTGCATGTGCCGCAGATCAGTGCGGTGATGGGGCAGTGCGTGGCAGGTGGTGCGTATCTCCCGGCCCTGTCCGACGTGATCTTCATGGTGGAGGGGAGCTCGTTCATGGGACTGGGCGGTCCCAACCTCGTGAAGGGGGCGACCGGCCAGAAGGTCGACGGCGAGATGCTCGGGGGCGCCGTCACGCACACCACAACCAGTGCCGTCGCGCACTACCGCGCCAAGGATGATACGGATTGCCTCGCCAAGATCCGGGCGTACGTGGAGCGACTTCCCACGCCACCCCACGGGATGCCCAGCGCGAACCGGGTAGCCCCGCGTCCCTCCGCGCGCCCTCCGGCCGAGCTGTACGATCTGCTGCCGCCCGATCACCGTATGGCGTACGACATGCGGGACGTTCTGCAGTGCCTGCTCGACGGTGGCGACTTCGACGAGTTCCAGCCCGACATCGCCGAGGAGATGATCTGTGGGCACGGGGCCATCGAGGGATATCAGGTCGCCGTGATCGCCAACCAGCGCGGCCTCATCCGCCAGCCGCCGCTGCTCTTCGTGCAGGACGTGAGCGGGTTCATGGTGGGGCCCGAGGCGGAACACTCGGGGATCATCCGCGCCGGCGCCATGTTCGTGGAAGCCATGGCGGCGGCGGTGGGGCCGAAGCTGGTGCTCACCATCAACCATGCCTCGGGCGCCGGCTATTATGCGATGGCCGGACAGGGCTTCGACCCGGATTTCATCCTGTCGCTCCCCACCGGCCGGATGGGTGTGATGGAGGGGGAGTCGGCGGTCAACGCGGTCTTCGGCGAGCGCGTAGATGATCCCGAAGTCGCCGACGCCGTGCAGAAGATGCGCGCAGACTACGAGCACAACCTGGACGCCAAGTACGCGGCCGCCCGCGGGTTCGTCGATGCGATCGTGGCCCCGGAGGACACCCGCACGATGCTGGCGTTCGCACTCGGCGCGTCACAGTACTACCGGGGACCACACCTCGGAGCGTTCGTACTCCCACCGATCGACTACGTGACCTCGTGATACGACTACCTGGAGGGAGCCGCACGGGCGCGACACTACTCGCGGTTTCCCTCGCTGCCGGATGCGTGAGCATGGCTGCAGCGCAGACCGAACCGTCGCCGCGTCCCGAAGCCGATAAGGCTTGGCTCGAGCCGCGCGAGCCCGTGCTCCAGCCGCAGCTCGCCATGTTGGCCGGGCTCATGCCCAGGCGCAGTGTCGGTGCGGAGCATTTCCTCGTGGAACACCCCACGTACGACGGCCGCGGGGTGTTGATTGCGATTCTCGATAGCGGTCTCGACCCAGCGGTGCCGGGGCTGGCCACGACGAGTGCGGGTCAGCGCAAGGTGCTCGACCTGCGTGATTTCTCCGGAGAGGGTCGGGTCGAGCTACACCCGATCACACCGGACCGCGATGGTGTGGTGGAGGTATTGGGACACAGACTGGAGGGCTTCGGCCGCGTGGCGCGCCTCGCCAGTGGCCCGTACTACGGCGGTGTATTCCGCGAGATTCGCCTGGGTGCTGCGCCTGCGGCCGACGTGAACGCCGACGGCTCGATCCGCAACGAGTTTCCCCTCGTGGTGGCGCGGGCGAGCGACGGGTGGGTGGTCGTCACCGACACCGACGGCGACGGGCTGCTCGACGACGAGCGGCCGGTACACGACTACGCGGCGGCACCAGAGACGTTCACCTACCGCACCCCGCAGGGTGATGATGGACCGATGACCTTCGCGGTGAACTTCTCGGAGGCCGACGGCGCTCCCGTGCTCGACCTCTACATGGACAACTCGGGACACGGAACGCACGTGGCTGGCATCGCGGCCGGCCACAGCATGTTCGGTGTGGAGGGGTTCGATGGCGTGGCGCCCGGCGCACAGCTGCTGGGGCTCAAGATTTCGGACAACTCCCGGGGCGGTATCTCGGTCACCGGAAGCATGCTGCGCGCGATGTACTACGCCGCCGACTTCGCGCGGAAGCGCAACCTCCCGCTCGTGCTGAACCTGAGCTTCGGCGTGGGCAACGAGGTCGAGGGCGCAGCGGCGATCGACTCGCTGGTCGATGCGTTCGCGCTCGAGCACCCCGATGTGCTCTTCGTGATCAGCGCGGGGAATGACGGCCCGGGACTCTCGAGCCTCGGCTTCCCCGGATCGGCAGAGTACGCGCTGTCCGTCTGCGCCCTGTTCCCCGGCGTGTTCACGCCACCCAGGCCGGGGAGGCCACCGCCGGACGACATCATGGGGTGGTGGAGCGCCAGAGGCGGGGAGATTGCCAAGCCGGACGTGTGTGCTCCAGGCGTGGCGTTTTCGAACGTGCCGGCGTGGCAGACCGGTGAAGAGATCTCGGGCGGCACTTCGATGGCCGCGCCGCAACTCGCGGGAGTTGCGGCGTTGTTACTGTCCGGCGTCCGTCAAACCGATGGTGAAGTCCGCGCCATCGACCTCAAGCGGGCACTCAAGGCCACGGCCCGACCGCTGGCCGGCACCACGATTCTGGACGAGGGGGCGGGCGTGCCCACGGTGAGTGCGGCGTTCCGCTGGCTACGGGCGTCTCATCAGACGGGTATCTACCGCGTGCAGGCGCTGGCCGACGGCGGCAACACGTCGAAGGGCTCGGCGGCGTACCGCCGCGGCGGGCTGGCATCCTCGGGTGACACCGTGCAGCACTTCGTGGTGACCTCGGTGGGGGGGCAGCCGGCGGCCCGGCTGCTGCTGGAGTCGGAGGTCCCCTGGCTCCACGCCCCCGAGGTCATCGAGCCCGGCGGAGGGCCCGTGACGGTGCGGCTGGGGTATGACGCCGCACAGCTGGCGGAGCCCGGTGTGTACGTGGGGACCGTGTGGGCCCGGCCCGCGAGCGATACCGCCGCCGGTCCGTCCTTCGGGCTCACCAACACGATCGTCGTTCCGCACGTGCTGGACGAGCCCTTCTCGACACGAGGCATGCTCACGCCGGGTGCCGCGGTCCGCTACTTCCTCGACGTGCCGGAGGGAAGCGGCGGCCTGGTCGTCGAGCTTGCGGTTTCCCACCGGGTGGACGAAGCGACCCTGTACCTGTCTGAGCCCTCGGGACAGCCGTTCCGCGGCGGCGCCAGCATCGTGGCGGGCGGCGGAGATTCGACCACGGCGACCATCGTCGTGTCGGGAGAGGACCTCGTGCCGGGCGCCTACGAGGCCGTGGTGGTGGCGCCGGAGCTGAGCGCGGCGAACTACCGACTCTCCGCCAGGCTGCCGGCGGTGAGCGTGGCAAGCGTGGGGACGGGCCCGTCGGCCACCTTCCGCAACCCGGCTGCTACGCCGGTAAAGGCCACGGCGTGGGCCGATCTGGTGGGAGCGGTGCGTTACGAGGAGCTGCGCGGAACCGGCGCCGAGGCACTAGAGGTCGTGACCGAGGTGCCATCGTGGGCCACCAAGATGGTGGTGGACGTGGCCATACCCGTCGAGACGTGGCACCGGCTCACGGACTTCGGCGTGACGGTGTTCGACTCTACGGGCGCCCGCCGCTCCGACTCGCCCATGAACTACGCGTTCGGGCGCCACACGCTGGAACTCGACGGGGGTGATGCGGGAAGCGCGCTGACGATCGAGCTGTTCCCGGCGTTTGCGCATCTCGTGCCACCGGAGAGCTGGACGGCCGAGGTACGGATCAGCTACGTGGCGGCCGAGCCGGTCGCGCTGCCGGCGCTGGGTTACAGCACGGTGGCCGAGCTCGAGCTCGCCCCCTCCGAGAGCCTCGGTCTCCAGTTCGCGCCGGTCCCGCTCGAGTTCGAGCTGCCGGAAGGGTTTGCCCCCCTGGTGGAGGTCAGCAGCGAGCCCACCAAGGGGCCGGCCGCGGTCCGCCGCGGAGCCGCCGAGCGCTAGCCCGGCGCACCCGCGCCAGCTCCCATGCGCACGATTCGCATTGCCTCCGGCCAGGGTTTCTGGGGAGACTGGCTCGAGGCTCCCATCCGCCAGGTCCGTGGCGGCCCCATCGACTATCTCATGATGGACTATCTGGCCGAGGTCACGATGTCCATCATGCAGAAGCAGCGGGCCCGTGACCCGGCGGTGGGCTACGCCAAGGATTTCGTGCCGCTCATGGAGCGACTGCTGCCGGACCTGGTGCAGCGGGGCATCCGGGTCACCTCCAACGCGGGCGGCGTGAATCCCTGTGCCTGTGCCGAGGAGGTCGTGGAGCGCGCGCAGGGACTGGGGTTGGGCGGTAAGGTCCGGGTAGGGGTGGTGACGGGGGACGACATCCTCGACCGTATTGGGGAGCTCACCGCACGCGGTCATCGCCTTGCCAACCTCGACACCGGCGAGCCGCTCGAGGCGGTGGGGGACCGGGTGCAGAGCGCCAACGTGTACCTCGGGGCCCAGCCCGTAGTGGAAGCCCTCGAGCGGGGGGCGCAGGTCGTGATCACGGGCCGGGTGACCGATACGGGGCTCACGCTGGCCCCCATGATGCACGAATTCGGCTGGGCGGCCGACGACTGGGATCGCGTCGCGGCGGGCACCGTGGCCGGGCACATCAACGAGTGCGGCGCGCAGTGCACCGGGGGGAACTGTCTGGTTGGCTGGGAGCACATTCCCAACATGGCCGACCCCGGTTACCCCGTCGTCGAGGCGCGAGAGGACGGCAGCTTCGTGGTGACGAAGCACGAGGGGACGGGCGGGCGGGTCACGGTTGCCAGCGTGACCGAACAGCTGCTCTACGAAATGGGGGACCCCGAGACCTACATCACCCCCGACGGAGTAGCCGACTTCACGACCATCCGGCTGAAGCAGGACGGAAAGAACCGGGTGTTGGTCTCCGACGTACGGGGCCGGCCGGCCACCGACTCGCTCAAGGTCTCGCTTTCGTACCTCTACGGGTACAAGGCCGTCGGCACGCTGGTCTACGCGTGGCCCGATGCCTACAAGAAGGCGCAGAAGGCAGACCGAATCCTGCGGCAGCGGCTCGATCGCCTGGGACTCGACTTCGAGGAGATCCTCACGGAGTTCGTCGGGGTGAACGCCACGCACGGGCGGCTGGCAGGGGAGCCCGACCCCGATCTTGCGGAGGTGCAGTTGCGCATCGGGGTCCGGGCGCAGGAGGCGGCGCCGGTGCGGCGCTTCACACGTGAGATCGCTCCGCTCATTCTCAATGGACCGCCCAGCGTCACCGGGTTCGCGGGTGGGAGGCCCAAGGTGGAGGAGATCGTGGCGTATTGGCCGGCGCTGGTTCCCAAGTCGGAGATCCAGGCCGAGGTGGACATCTTTGAGGCGTAGCGCATGACGAAGTCCCGGCGCAAGGCACCGCGCGGCACGCGGCGAATGCCGTTGCTGCGCCTGGCGCACGCCCGTTCGGGCGACAAGGGGGACACGGCCAACATCGGCCTGATCGCGCTTCGACCGGAGTACTACCCAGTGCTCGAGCGGGAAGTCACCGCCGCTCGCGTGACCCGACATTTTCGTGGCATCATCAAGGGGAAGGTCGAGCGCTTCGAGCTCGCCAACTTGAACGCCCTGAACTTCCTGCTGCACGGCGCCTTGGGTGGGGGTGGAACGCTGTCGCTCAAGACGGACGCCCAGGGCAAGGTCTTCTCAACCGCCCTGTTGCGGATGGAGATTGCGGTACCACGAGGTCTCGATGTCGACTGACCGGATAGT
>JBDGYO010000191.1:0-6810 GCA_039584015.1 Gemmatimonadota bacterium
ACCTCTTTCACTTCGAGCCAGCGCATGTTGCGCACGGTCTTGTTGGCGCGGGCCACGGCGCCGTTGACGGCATCCTCGATGCTCTTGTCCGAGGTCCCGATGAGCTCGGTCATCTTGTACACGTGCTCCGGCATGGCGCCCCTCCCTCGCTGAGATGTCGTGAGTAGATGCCGCGGGAGCGCTCCCGCGTGCGCTCTACAATACGGCCCCCACCCAGGCGCGGCCAGCAGCGCGCGACGCCGGGCGTGGGCCAGCAGGTGCAAGTCGACCTGGAGAGCAAGAGCCACCAATGCGTGGTGGTGGAGCCCAACGAGGACGCCCTCCGGGACGCTCCCCCGAGAACGTTGGTCGTGGTGGGTGACGCGGCCGACGACGACGTGCTGCTGCGCGCCGGGATCGAGCGCGCCGCCGGACTCGTGGCGGCCACGGGCGAGGACGCCACCAATCTGTTCGTGGCCCTCAGCGCCCACACCCTCAACCTGGATCTGCCAATCGTGGCGCGGGCCAACGATCCGGCGACCGAGCCCAAGCTGATCCGGGCGGGCGCCACCCACGTGATCTCGCCGTACACGCTGAGCGGCCGCCGCATCGCGCGGCAGCTGCTCTATCCCTCGGTCACCGACTTCCTCGACGTCGTGATGCACTCGGGCGGTCTCGAGCTGTGGCTCGAGGAGTGTCACATCGCAGCCGGCAGCGACCTGCACGAGAAGACGGCACACGAGGCCGAAGTGCGCAAGCTGACCGGGGCCAACGTGCTCGCGGTGCGCCGCCACGACCAGGGTGCCATCATGACGAATCCGCCGGTCGAGATGCGCTTCGAGCCCGGCGATGTGTTGATCGCCCTCGGGACCCGCTCACAGCTGGAGGCGCTCGGGACCCTCGCCGGTCACGAGGGGTGACGCCGACTACTGGCTCAGCGAGCCCGTGAAGAGATAGTCGTTGCTGGCTACCTGGGAGTGGCACCCCTGGCACCCGGCGACCCGCCCCGACGCCTCCACCGTACCGTCCGCCAACCGCTTTACAAAGAACCAGTCGTTGAACTGAGGGTTGTAGCCCGTTGTTTTGTACATCACTGTGACGGCCGCGAGCGTGCTGTCGGGCATGTAGTTCTCCTTCACGACAATGGCACCCGCCGACATCGCACCCGCCTTGTTGGTGATGGCGTCCAGCGCGAGAGCGTTCACATAGGTTGTGAGCAGCATGCCGTGTGGCTCGGTGCCGACATAGAGCTCCCCCTTGCCAGGCCAGGTAGCCCAATCAGTGTAGCCGCTCTCTTCCATGTGTGCCCACAGCGCGGTGGCCGTCGTGTCGGGCATGGCGTGGTCCATCGCCGCCTCGCCACCTTCCTGCTCGGCAGCACACGCCAGGGTGAGGGCCAGACCGCCCACCAGGGCGAGGCCGCTGAAGCTACGGAACTGCATGGAGGCTTCTCCTTCCAGGGTTGCCTCTAGAGAAGCCGGCGGGGCCGCTCCCGGTTCCCTACTCGTCCGCGCGCGGCAGGGGCTCGGGAAGATCGGCGGCGATGTACGCCATCACGGCCATCGCGGCGACGCTCAGCGCCACCTCCCTGGGGTCGAGCTTGTCGATCGTGTCCGCCTCCGTGTGGTGATACCAGAAGTAGCGCTCCCCGTCCACGCGCAGCCCCATGCCGGGAACCCCTTCCCGCATGATGGGCCCGATGTCGGCGCCCCCGCCGCCGCGGGCGGATCCGGTGAAGCCGAACCCACGGGGCTTGAACACGCCTCCGTCCGACTCGATCGCGAGGACGTGCCCGTCGAGTTCATGCCGGTGGGCGTCGCGGTAGGCCCGACCGCCGCGCAGCCCGTTCTCCTCGTTGGTCCACATCACGACCCGCACCGTGCGCCGCGGCCGCAGCCCCAACCTCCGCAGCAGATTGACGGCCTCCCACGCCACCACGCACCCACCGGCGTCATCCATCGCGCCCTGCCCCACGTCCCACGAGTCGATGTGTCCACCCATGACCACCACCTCGTCGGGCCGCTCCGAGCCGACGAGCTCGGCCATCACGTTGCGCGACGGCACGTCCTCTTCCTGACGCGCCGACAGCGTGAGGCGCACCACGATGCGCTCTCCCCGGTCGGCCAGTCGCTGCAACAGCTCCGCATCCTCCACCGTGAGCGCCACGTGGGGAATGCGCGGCACCGTATCACTGTAGGCCATCGCGCCGGTATGCGGCGTGGATAGTGATTGGGGAGTGACCGAGCGGATCATGCTGGCCACGGCGCCGGCCCGTGCCGCGGCAACGGCGCCGCGCAGCCGGTAGCGCACCGTCTGGCCGTACGTCGTGAACGGCACGTTGAACAGCACGATCTTGCCTTCGGCCTCGCTCGCCCGTGCCACGAGCTCCTCGAAGCTCCCCACGACCAGCACCTCGCCGGTGATCCCCTCGGGCGGCGTACCCACGCTGCCGCCCAGGCTCAGCATCGGCAGCGCCCTGGCTCGCGGCTCGAGGAGCTGCGCCGACTCCTCTCCCCGAATCCAGCGCGGTACCATCACTTCCTCGCCGCGCACGTGCTCCAGGCCGTCGCGGCGCATCTCGTCGAGGATCCAGTCGAGCGCGCGCTCGAGACTCTCCGACCCGCTGAAGCGGTGGCCGAATCCGTCGACCAGCAGGCCGAGGCGCTCGTAGGCCGAGCTGTCGGCCAGCGCGGCATCGATGATACGATCCGCGACCGCGCGGTACTGCTCGGTGAGGGTCTCCTCCTGGGCCGCGACGGGCGAGGGCGACACCGCCCCGACCAGCAGGGCGGCGAACAGAGCCAGAACCAGCGTGCGAATCCACGTCATGGGAGCGTCGGCATCCTCCGGAACGAGTGTGGTAGGACGGGTGTGGTAGACGAGTTTGGGTTTCAGCGGCTCACGGCCCGCCGAGTCCTTGCGGCTGGAGCCGCAGGATGGGATAGAACGTCGCGCCCTCGAGTGCCTCGTCGAGCACATTCCAATTGAGGACGCCGTCGTCGGAGCGCGGCTCCAGCAACGCGAAGGCCAGGCGGCCCAGGGGCTGCGCCACCGGGACGACCGCCGCGCCCGCCGGAAGCTCCACCCGAACCGTCTCGTAGCGCCCGTAGAGCGAGCGCTGGTGGTGCCCCTGGTACTCCCGCTCGGCCACCACGCTCGAGTCGACTACGAACCGCTCGACGGTGCGGGTCACCGCCTCGTCGAGACGGGTCCACGTAACGCCGTGAGCGTCGAGCAAGTGGAGTACGGCGGTGAGGTCGGGCGGAACGACGTAGGCCGCGGGTGCCCGCTCGGTCTCGGTGGGTCGGAAGGTCTGGAACTGGGGCAATCGCTCCGGCTGCACCGTATCGGCCCGGCGGTACATGACCTGGCCCGTGTAGGGATGGCGCTCCTCGAACACCTCGCCCAGCAAGATCTCCACCGAATCGCGCGCGCGCGCGTGGGTCGACCGCAGTGCGAGCGACTGCCCCACGACCGAGTGCCGGTCGGCTTGCGTCACGGCGTGCCGAACGGCGGAGGCGTGGCGGTACGCATAATCCACCACCTCCTCCACGAACCACAACGTGCCGAGCACGCGCTCCTCGAACGTGGCATAGGCATAGGCTTCACTCAGAATGCCGATGCGGTTTCGCAGTCCCACGTAGTTGGTGTTATACCGCGGACGCGGGTCGTAGGTGTACCAACCCCGCTCGGCCTGGCTCCCGGGCCACGGCAGATTGCCGTAGTAGTAGTAGTCCCAACCATGCTTGGCCTTCACCGCCTCCGTCACCGCCGGGAGCCATTCGTCCCGCAGCAGTCGCAGGACTTCCGGCGGGGTGTTGGGATGGAGCGGTGGCGCATAGAGCAGGTGGTAGGCCCGGCGGGTACCGTTGGTGGTGTGGAGGTCGAGCGCCACGTCGGGATCGTAGTCCCGGAGAAGCCCGGCCAGCGAGCGCGCCTCGGGAGACTCAAGCTTCATGTGATCGCGGTTGAGATCGAGTCCCTGCGCGTTGGGACGCTGGCCCATGCCCCCGACGGGGCCGTGCTGGCGCGGCCGGTTGGTGAGACGCACCCGCTCGTTCCCGTCGGCGTTGTAGATCGGGGCAACGAGCAGCACCACCGAGTCGAGCCACGCCGCGTGCTCTCCCTGCGCGACCTGGCGCAGCAGCATCTGCATCGCCTCTTTGCCGCACACCTCGCCGGCGTGGATGTTGCCCTGCACGTACACCCGGACTTTGCCGCTGCGGCGCACCGCCACCGGTCCCGGGCCGTCCACCTCGCCCACCACCACGAGCGGCAACGGGCGCCCCTCGAACGAATAGCCGAAGCTGGTGAGGTGGATCGCGGACGACTCGCGGGCCACGCCCTCGACAAAGGCCATCACGTCGTCGTAGGAGCTCGTCTCCCGGTAGTCCGTCCGTTCTGCACGGGTCTCGCGATCGGCAGGGGTGGCGCCGTCTTGCGCCACGGCCCTGCCCGCCCAGATCACAGCCAGGCCGGCCACGATCCAGCCCCCACGCCACACCCTCAATGCGCTCATCACGCCACGACTCCCGGAGATCATGGGGAGGGAATGTAACACGGGGTACCTCCCGCTCTCCCCCGGCCTGCTAGCCCGTCTCGCTGGCCCCGTGCGCGCTCAACTATTATTATCATGTGGATATGTGATTATAGGCCCGAGGGGCGAGGGCCCCCGGGACCCGGCCGATCAACCCGATCACACCAGCAGCGAGGTCGTACCGTGAACCGACATGCGTCGTTTGCCAGCGCCACCGGATCGCTGTCCGCTGGCGCCGCGCTCTCCGCGCTCCTCATGCTCGCCGGCTGCGGCGGGGAGCGTGCCGAGGTCGCGACCGCCCACCCGGGCCAAGAGACCTTCGACCGGGTGTGCTTCGCCTGCCACTCGATCGGCGAGGGGCCGCGGGTCGGGCCCGACCTCAAGGACATCCGGACGCGCCGCGAGCGTGAGTGGCTGGTGCGGTGGATGCAGGATCCCGTGGGGATGGGCCAGACGGACTCCATCGGGCAGGCTATCCTGGCCGAGTGGAACAACGTGCCGATGGCGCCGCCCAACCTCGACGATCAGGAGATCAACGACGTCCTGGATTACATCGCGGCAGTCAGCACCGGCGAGATCACACTGGCAGCGGAGGAATCGGGCCCAATCGAGCTCACGGACGAGGAGTTCGCGACGGGCCAGCAGATCTTCTTCGACCGCTGCGCCGGCTGCCACGGCACGCTACGCGCCGGAGCCACGGGGCCCAACATCCAGCCGGAGCGCACCGCCCAGATCGGCACTGCCGCCTTGAAAGCGATCATGACGAGCGGCACGCCGGGTGGCATGCCGCCGTGGGGGGAGCTGGGCGTGCTGACGGAGGAGGAGATCGACATCATGGCGCGCTACGTCCAGCTGCCGCCTCCCAACCCGCCGCAGAAGCCGCTGGAGGAGATCCGGGAGAGCTGGGACCTGCGCGTGCCGGTGGCAGACCGGCCCACCACTCCGGAGACCCGTCGTAACTGGCAGAACTACGTCGGTGTGATTCTGCGCGACGCCGGGCAGGTGGCGATCCTCGATGGTGACAGCTACGAGCTGGTGGAGATCATCGAGACGGGGTTCGCCGTCCACATCCTGCGCTCCTCGTCGTCCGGCCGCTACTACTACGCGATCGGACGCGACGGCCGGGTCACTCTGATCGACCTCTGGTCGGAGGAGCCCACGCTGGTCGCGCAGGTGCAGGGTTGCTTCGACGCACGCAGCGTCGACGGCAGCAAGTACGAGGGCTACGAGGACCGCTACCTCATCGAGGGCTGCTACTGGCCACCGCAGTACATCGTGTACGACGGGCTCACCCTGGAGCCCCTCTCGGTCACGAGTGTGGAGGGAAGCACCTTTGACACCAACGAGCCGCTCGAAGAGGTGCGCGTGGCATCCATCGTTGCGTCCCACTTCGATCCGGTGTGGGTGCTGGCGCTCAAGGAGTCTGGTCACGTGGGAATCGTGGACTACTCCCAGGACGGATTCCCCATGGTGTCACGCATCCCGGCCGAACGGTTCCTGCACGACGGTGGTTGGGACCACACGGGGCGCTACTTCCTCGTGGCCGCCAACATGCGCAACAAGATGGTCGTGGTGGACGTGCAGCGGCAGGAGCTGGTCTCGACATTCGAGACCGGGATCAGGCCCCACCCCGGCCGCGGGGCGAACTGGGAGGACCCCGAGTACGGCTGGGTGAACGCCACGACGCACCTCGGTCAGGGCCTGTTCACCGTGTATGGGGCCGATCCCGTGGCTCACCCCGAGCATGCGTGGCAGGTGGTGCGACAGGTGCCGATCGACGGCACGGGAAGCCTGTTCCTCAAGACCCACCCCAACTCGCGCTGGGTCTGGATAGACATGGCGCTGAACAACGATCCCGACGGCGCACGCACGATTTGCGTGTACTCAAAGCAGGAAGGGACGATGCACCGCTGCTGGAAGGCCGCGGACCGCGGGCGCGTCGTCCACTTCGAGTACAACCGCGACGGCACCGAGGTCTGGGTATCGGTGTGGGATGCGGAGGGCGAGATCGTCATCTACGACGACGCGACCCTGCGCGAAAAGGAGCGCATCACCGGTGACTGGCTCGTGACGCCCACCGGCAAGTTCAACGTCTACAACACAGCGCAGGACATCTACTAACATGCCAAGGGGGGACCCATACGGGTCCCCCCTGTACCGCTCCCACCCACCTGTTACGGGCGGGCAGTCGCGGCGAACCTCACGATCGTGGGTTCGACCAGCCGCGAGAAATCCTCGTACGACATCCTGATCAACTCGGTGTGCGAGCACGCGTTGAAGGCGATTTCGTCATC